>NZ_JBHXKE010000029.1:5923-54815 GCF_042722765.1 Kitasatospora sp. NPDC058406 | reverse complement strand
GGTCGGGCGGCTCGCCCCGCTCCGGCCGACCGCGGTGGCGGGGCGGAGCGGGGCGAGCGGGAGGTCAGCGGGCGCCGCCGGCCACGGCGGGCAGGATGGTGACGCTGTCACCGTCGGCGACGTTGGTGGAGATGCCCTCCAGGAAGCGGACGTCCTCGTCGTTCAGGTAGACGTTGACGAAGCGGCGCAGTTCGCCGCCGTCCAGCAGGCGGGCGGCGATGCCCGGGTGGCGGGCGTCGAGGTCGTTGAAGAGCTCCGCGAGGTTGCTGCCGGTGCCCTCGACGGCCTTGGCGCCGTCGGTGTAGGTGCGGAGGATGGTCGGGATGCGGACCTCGATGGCCATGGGTGCGCTCCTGTGCGAGTCGTGAGGTGGGGTGGACGCCGCAGCGGGCGCGGCAGGGCGTGGTGGGCCCGGAGCGTGGAACCTGCGGCGGGCCTGGGCGGGCGGCTCAGCGCGAGCGCGCCGGCGTGCCGGGACAGATCGCACTGGCGAGCCGGCACAGGTCGACGTGCAGGCGCGCCACGAGGCGGGTGCCCGGGGCCTGGGTGCTCACATCGACGGAACGCATGGGCTCATCGTATAGATTCCCAGGCCCGCTCATCCATGCCCGTCTCGGGATCCGGATGCTTCCGTTTCCCATGCTGAGACTACCGGGGAACGGCAAAGGCCCGCCGACGACGCACGGGCAGTCGGCGGGCCTCGCCCAGGTGGGTGCGGGTCAGGGCTGGTGGGCCTCGACGACCTGGACGTCTTCCTCTGTGATCTCACCGTCCACGATGCGGAACGAGCGGAACTGGTAAGGGTCCTCCGGGCCGTTGCCGTCGGCGGTGGAGACGAGGACGTAGTGGGAGTTCGGCTCGGAGGCGTAGGTCACGTCGGTGCGCGACGGGTAGGCCTCGGTGGCGGTGTGCGAGTGGTAGACGATCACGGGTACCTCGTCCCGGTCGTCCATCTCGCGGTAGAGCTTCAGCAGGTCACCCGAGTCGAACTCGTAGAAGGTCGGCGAGCGGGCCGCGTTGAGCATCGGGACGAACCGCTCGGGGCGGTCGCTGCCCTCCGGGCCGGCGACGACGCCGCAGGCCTCGTCCGGGTGGTCGGCGCGGGCGTGGGCGAGGATCGCGTCGCGCAGTTCTCGGGTGATGGTCAACATGCGGCCAGGATAGCCACGCCCCGGCGGCCGTCGGCCGTGGTGTCCACGGCCTGGGCCGCCGGGGTCTCGCGGGCCGGTCAGTGCGGGTCGCCGGCCCCGCCCCCGGAGCCGTTGCGGGCGTGCAGGTGGTCGTGCGCGACGGCGTGGACGGCCTCCGGGCGGCGGCGCTTGAGCACCTGGTAGCCGATCACCAGGACCACGGCCCAGCCCGGGAAGACGTACAGCGAGATCCGGTTGCTCTCGTCCAGGGCGATCAGCACGACCACGAGGACGAGGAAGGCGAGCGCGGCCCAGCTGGTCCAGGTGCCGCCGGGGGCCTTGAAGCTCGGCGGCGGCAGGTGGCCGCCCCTCCAGGCCTTCCGGTAGCGGATCTGGCAGATCAGGATCATCGCCCAGGTCCAGAGGCCGCAGACGGTGGCGACCGAGGTGATGTACTCGAACGCCTTGGCCGGGACGAGGTAGTTGAGCACCACGCCGGCGCCCATCAGCAGGCAGGAGAGGGTGATCGCGGCGGCCGGGGTGCGGCTGGAGTTGAGCTTGGTGAGCCGGCCGGGGGCCTGGCCGCGCAGGGCGAGGTCGCGGAGCATCCGGCCCGTGGAGTACATGCCGGAGTTGCAGGAGGAGAGCGCGGCGGTGAGCACCACGAAGTTGATGATGCCGGCGGCGGCGGGGATGCCGATCTTGCCGAAGGCGGCGACGAACGGGCTGACGCCGGGCTGGAACTCGGTCCACGGGACCAGCGAGAGGATGACCACCAGGGCGCCGATGTAGAAGAGCGCGATACGCCACGGCAGGGTGTTGATGGCGCGCGGCAGGGTCTTCTTCGGGTTCTCGCTCTCGCCGGCGGTGACGCCGACGAGTTCGACGCCGAGGTAGGCGAACATGACGATCTGCAGGGTCATCACGGTGGCGCCGATGCCCTTGGGGAAGAAGCCGCCGTTCTCCCAGAGGTGGGTGATCGACGCGGTGTCACCGGCGTCGCTGAAGCCGAGGGTGAGCACCCCGATGCCGATCAGGATCATGCCGATGATGGCGGTCACCTTGATCATGGAGAACCAGAACTCGATCTCGCCGAAGAGCTTCACCGAGATCAGGTTGGCCCCGTAGAGGATGACCAGGAACGTGAGCGCGCTGAGCCACTGCGGGATGCCGGGCGCCCAGAACTTCACGTAGACGGCGGCGGCGGTGGTTTCCGCCATGCCCGTGACAACCCAGAAGAGCCAGTACGTCCAGCCGGTCACGTAACCCGCGAACGGGCCGAGGAACTCCCGCGCGTACTCGGCGAAACTCCCGGACACCGGGCGGTAGGTGAGCAGTTCGCCGAGTGCCCGCATGATCGCGAAGATCACCACGCCGGCGACGGCGTAGGACAGGATCAGGCTGGGGCCGGACTTGGAGATCGCGGTGCCGGCGCCGAGGAAGAGGCCGGTGCCGATCGCGCCGCCGATCGCGATCATCTGGATCTGGCGGCTGCCGAGCCCCCGCTGATAGCCCTCCTCGTCCGGTTTGGCGTCGACGACTTCGTCGTAAACCTGCTCGGCCATGCTGGCACCGTCCTGGATGGGTGGTCTCGTGGGGTGGGGAGAAGTCGTACCACGCGGGATCCGGACAGCGGTGTCCATCTGAGCGATATTTGAGCATGTCCCGATAGGGTTTCGCCCGTTTTAACCGGAAAGGCCCCGACCGGTCGTCCGCATGCTGGACGGGTGGTCGGGGCCTTTCGGATGGGCGCGCGGGCAGCCCGGAGGCCGGTCCGGAGCACCCGGCCGGCGTACACGACCGGAGCGCCCGGCCGTCGCGCCCGGCCGTCGCGCGGATCAGTCGGAGATCGACTCCAGCAGCGACTCCTGGAGGGCGCCGAGCCAGAGGTAGGCCATCACCAGCGGCTTGCGCTCGTCGCTGTCCGGCAGGTCGTAGAGTCCCTGCTCGTCCTCGTCGGTGATCTCCAGCCGCACCCCCAGGGTGAGCCGCAGGTCGTTGAGCGCGCCCAGCCAGCGCAGGCACTCGGCGGCGGCCAGCTTCAGCACCCCGCCCTCGCCGTCGAGCCCGTCCAGGGCCCGGACGACGTGCAGCGCGTCCTCGCGCTTGCGGGCCCGCAGGTCCAGCTCGGTGTAGCGGCGGAACTCGGCGGCGGCCTCCCGGGACTCGTCGTCCGCGGGCTTCGCCGGATCGCCGTAGGCGTCCGGGAAGAGCCGGGCCAGCGCCGGGTCGTCGGGCGCCTCGCTCGGCCCCTCGGCGAACAGGGCGGCCAGCGGGTCGTCGTTCTCCCCGCCCGGGCCGGGGCCGATCAGCTCCAGCATCTGCACTTCCAGCGAGCGCAGGATGGAGGCCTCCAGCTCGTCCAGCGCGATCGCCGCGCTCCCGCCGCCGGCACTCTCGAACAACCCAGCCATCGGTATCGGTCAGCCCGTCTTCGTCGTCTCTGGTGGTGTACTGCGGTCGGGCGGTGTCAGTCGTGCTGCAGCGTGGCCCACAGGCCGTAGCCGTGCATCGCCTGCACGTCGCGTTCCATCTCCTCGCGGGATCCGCTGGAGACCACCGTCCGACCCTTGGTGTGCACCTCCATCATCAGCTTCCGGGCCTTGTCCTTCGGGTAGCCGAAGTAGGCCTGGAAGACGTACTGGACGTAGCTCATCAGGTTGACCGGGTCGTTGTGGACGATGGTGACCCAGGGGGTGTCGGGTTCCACCACCGGCAGGCCTTCGACCTCCGGGCGCTCGATCTCCACGGGCGCGACACTCACCGACGGGTCCCTCCTCACGACTCTGATCCCACAGGGCCGCCACGGGCCCCTTCAGCCCCCATGCTGCCATCCGGGGGACCGGCGGGCGATTCCGCCCCGGCGCCCGCAACGCGCCGGACGATCTCCCCCGACGAGAAATCGTCAATCTGACGCTAAGGGGTAGTAGCATCATCCTCATGGACGCCACTTCCGTGCCCGCGGCCGGCTCGACCGCGCTGCTCACCGACCGCTACGAGCTCACCATGCTGCAGGCCGCCCTGCGCAGCGGAGCCGCGCACCGCCGCTCCGTCTTCGAGGTGTTCACCCGCCGACTGCCCGGCGGCCGACGCTACGGCGTGGTGGCCGGCACCGGCCGGGTCCTGGACGCCGTCGAGAACTTCCGCTTCACCTCCGCCCAGCTCGACTGGCTGTCGGACCAGCACGTGGTCGACGAGGAGACCCTGCGCTTCCTCGCCGACTACCGGTTCACCGGGGACATCCACGGCTACCCCGAGGGCGAGGTCTACTTCCCCGGATCGCCGCTGCTCACCGTCGAGGGCAGCTTCGCCGAGGGGGTGATCCTGGAGACGGTGATCCTCTCGATCCTCAACCACGACTCGGCCATCGCGGCCGCGGCCTCCCGGATGGCCTCCGCCGCCGGCGGACGCCCGGTGATCGAGATGGGCGCCCGGCGCGCCCACGAGCAGGCCGCCGTCGCCGCCGCCCGCGCCGCGTACGTGGCCGGCTTCTCGGCCACCTCCGACCTGGAGGCCGGCTTCACCTACGGCATCCCGACCACCGGAACGGCCGCGCACGCCTTCACCCTCGTCCACGACAGCGAGCGGGACGCCTTCCGGGCCCAGATCGCCTCGATGGGCCGGGGCACCACCCTGCTGGTCGACACCTACGACCTGCGCGAGGCCGTCCGCACGGCCGTGGAGGTGGCCGGCCCCGAGCTGGGCGCGGTCCGGATCGACTCCGGCGACCTCACGCTGCTCGCCCACCGGGTCCGCCGCCAGCTCGACGAGCTCGGCGCCACCGAGACCCGGATCATCGTCACCTCCGACCTCGACGAGTACGCGATCGCCGCGCTGGCCGCCGCCCCGGTGGACGGCTACGGCGTCGGCACCAGCCTGGTCACCGGCAGCGGCCACCCGACCTGCGCGATGGTCTACAAGCTGGTCGCCCGGGCCACCGAACCGGACGGCCCGCTGCTCCCGGTCGCCAAGCGGGCGGCCGGCGGCAAGACCAGCACCGGCGGGCGCAAGTGGGCGGCCCGGCGGCCCGACGCGGACGGCGTCGCCGAGGCCGAGGTGGTCGGCACCGGGCGGATCCCGGCCGAACTGGAGCCGCACCTCGTCCAGGTGCCGCTGGTCAAGGGCGGCGAGGTGGTCGGCCGCGAGCCGCTCACCGCCGCGCGGGAACGGCACGTCCGGGCCCGGGCCGCGCTGCCGCTGTCGGCCACCCAGCTCTCCAAGGGCGACCCGGTGCTGGCGACCGAACTGCAGGTCTGACGACCGTTCGCACACGGGGCGGACGGTCGGGCCCGCACCGGGCCTTCCGCCCCCGGATGCCACTGCCTACAGTCGACCGTAGAGTTCCCCCCAAGTCCCCACCGCCGGGCCCGCACGGAGCCCCGCCCGGTCCCCGCCGACCACCGCCGAGTCCCCGCACCGGAGAAGCTCCACCGGCGCCCGGCCGAAGCCCCGCCGAAGCCCACCGAACCTGTCGGACGCGCCCCGAACCGGCGCGCCGCCCCCACCAGACCGAGGAATGCGAGCCATGCACCGGGCACTGATCGTCGTCGACGTGCAGAACGACTTCTGCGAGGGCGGCAGTCTGGCCGTCACGGGCGGGGCCGAGGTGGCCGCCGCGATCACCGACCTCATCGCCGAGTCCGCCCCCGGCTACCGGCACATCCTCGCCACCCGCGACAACCACATCGACCCGGGTGACCACTTCTCCGACCGGCCCGACTACGTGCGCAGCTGGCCGGTGCACTGCGTGGCGGGCACGGAGGGGGTGGGCTTCCACCCCAACTTCGCCCCGTCCGTCACCTCCGGCGCGATCGAGGCGGTCTTCGACAAGGGCGCGTACGCGGCCGCGTACAGCGGTTTCGAGGGCGTGGACGAGAACAACCGCGGGCCGGCCGAGTGGCTGCGCGAACGGCAGGTCACCGAGGTGGACGTGGTCGGCCTCGCCACCGACCACTGCGTCAAGGCCACCGCCCTGGACGCGGTGCGGGCCGGGTTCACCACCAGGGTCCTGCTCGACCTGACGGCCGGGGTCTCCGAGCCGACCACCACCGCCGCGCTGGCGGAGCTGCGGGCGGCCGGGGTGGAGCTGATCGGAACGCCCGTGGTCGGGGGCTGAGCGTCCCGCCCTGCGGGTTCAGCGCTCGGTGATCAGCAGCTCCACCACGTCGGTGCCGCCCAGCCGGAACGCCTCGCGCAACTCGGCGCCGACGGCGTCCGCGTCGTCCGCCAGGCGCGTGCCGGAGACGTAGACCACCCGGACCCCGAGGTACTCCATCCGGTGCTGGCCGCCGCGCACCCAGGCCGCCTCCCCCTCGCTGACGCAGCGCAGTTCGGAGTCCACCTCCACGGCCACGCCCGCCGCGGGCCAGTACAGGTCGGGTACGGCGATGTAGGTGCCGCCGCGCATCCGCAGCTCCGGGCCGGTCAGCGGGGCGGGCAGCAGCCACTCGTCGACCAGCTCGCCGACCCGGCGCAGCACCGCGTCCCGTTCGGCGGCCAGCAAGCCGTCCAGCACCGCCCGCACCCGGGGGTCGTCGACCAGCCCGGACTCGACCAGCTCGGCGGTCAACTCCCGCACGGTGCAGCGGAGCTCGGGGCGGCCGACGGCCTCGCCCAGCACCTCCCGGACCGGCACCGGACCGGCCGGGCCCGCACCGGACGTCCACTCGCGCAGCGCGTCCGCGACCGCCCGGGCGACCGGCGCGCAGGCCAGGCCGTGCACCGAGCGGGCCACCAGCTCCCGTTCGGTGCGCCGGATCCGGACCTCACCCGCGTCCTTCAGCCGGCGCTGGCGGGGCACCAGCACGTCCACACCGGTGACGGCGGGCAGTCGGGGCACCGCGGTGAAGCCGTACAGCGCCAGCGCGGCGGCGCCGGTGATCACCGCCCCCTCGCGGCGCCCCTCCTCGCGGCCGTTCTGGGCGGCGTAGAGCAGGGCCGCCCACATCCGCTGCTCCGGCGAGGGCTCGCCGGACTGCAGCAGGTAGACCCGGGGCAGCAGCCGCTGCCAGGAGCCGCCGCGGCGGCAGTGTTCACTGACGACCCGGCTCGGCACGCCCCGGGCGCGCAGCTGGCCTGCGGTGACGACGTTCTGCTGACGGCGCGCCAGCTCCTCCAGGGAAGGCGGCGGCGTGGGAATCCGGTAGCTCATGCCGACACCATCCCCAACCGCCCGGAACGTCGACCGGCCGCCTGACGCACTGTTACCCAACCGTCGCGAAACCGGGACCAGCCCGCACTAAAGTCCTCATACCCTCACCCATTCGGAGGAATGGGTGATCATATGCTTGTCAGAACCGGTCCTCGTCGACGAGTCACCAGTATGTCTGACCGTGCGTGACCAAGCACATACGCCGAAGTCACCTCCGGGCGTCACTCCCGCCCTCCGCATTGCCTACCCTTAGTGCATGTCACGTGACGAGACCGCCGGCCTCCGCGCGGCCCAGCTCCGCCTCGGCCGCCTGCCCGGATACGTCCGCCGGCCAGACCCGGCCCGCCGCAGCGGTGAACAGGGCCATACCTACAAGAAGGGCTGGGAGGTCCGCTTCACCGCCCGCAGCGAGGCGGAGATAGCGGAGATCCGCGATCTGGTGGTCGCCGCCGGGTTCGCCCCCGCCAGACCCTTCTTCAAGGGCCACCAGCTGATCCAACCCGTCTACGGGATGGCCGCCGTCCAGGCCTACCTCGCCGCTAGACAGGCGGCCGAGGAACACGCCGCCCGCGCCGTCCACGGACGCGGCCGGCGCGGCACCGACGGGACGGACCACGAAGCCGTCCACGAACCCGGTGGAGCCGTCTGCGAGGCACCCGGACCCGCCCACGACGCCGCCGCCGGCGCCGTCGACGTCAGTGGCGGCCACGGCGGCCACGGCAACGCGATCGGCCGCGCCGACCGCGGCCGGCTGGAGGCCGCCGGCGCCGCTGCGGCCGCCGCCGAGGCCGCCGCGGCCTCCGCCGCCCGACTGGCCCGCCGACGGGTCGTCGAGACGTTCCCCGCCCAACTCGAACGGAGCACCGCGGCGGACGCCCGGGTCGCCGCCGCCGAGACCCGCCAACCTTACTGACGCTCAGTCAATTTCCTTCTGGTACGCGGCTACAGGCCGACAACGGGCCGGGCGCGCGGAACGCGCGCGACGGGGCCGGCCCACCGATCAACCCACCTGGGGAGCCACTGCCCCCGGCCCCGCACCCCAGTCCACCGGGCCCGCCGAGCGCATGAACGGTGGTGCGGACGGTGGTGCGGAATCAGCTTCGCGCCGCAGGCGTGGACGAGAGCCGCCGAACCGCTTACGGTGGCACATCACACCGTCCGCGACGGCGCGCCGACCGGCCCGCCGCCCCGGCCGTGCCACCCCGCTGACCGGCCACGACGCACCAGCAGCAACGCCTCTGACATCACTGCGCACCGCTCACCCCCCGCTCACCACCGCCGCGCCACCCGCCGGCCCCCACCCGGCCACCGCCGGAACCGGCCGCGCGTCGGCGCCTTCCGGGCATTCCATCCGATTGGTAACCCAGCGCACCGAGCGCCTACCGTAGAGTGAGCACAGATGATCGACCGTCAGATGCCCATCTCACTTGCCGAGAAGCCGAGATGACCAATCGTCAGGACAGCACCGCCGAGCCACCCCCGGGGCCCGGCGCACCTCCCGCCGTACCGCTGGAGTTCGCGGCGTTCTGCGAACTCCACCGACCGCGGTACCTCAGCTACGCCCACGTCTGGCTGCCCGACCACACCCAGGCGGTCGGCGCCGTCCAGCAGGCGTTCGCCGAAATCGCCGTCCACTGGCGCGAATTACTGGGAAGCTCCAACCCCACCGCGCGCGCCTGGCAGATCCTGCGCAACACCGTCGGCGAGCACACCCGGCAGAGCGGCCCGCCACCGGACCGCCCCGGCCACGCCGCCGATGACGACCTCGCCATCCTGCACTACGTCGTCGGACTCGCCGCACCCGAGATCGCCGACGTCATCGGCACCGACACCGCCAGCGTGGCCGGTCGACTGCGCCGCACCATGCTGCGCGAGGCCTCCGGCTGGTGACCCGGGGCGCGTCGCCCTGCCCGTCGCGCCCCCCGTCACCGCCGCACCCCGACCCGAACCACCGGCCGACCGGCCCGACCGCCCGGCGGCCCGGCCGGAGCGACCCGTCGGAAGGACCCACCCGAAGGACCCGTCCGAGGGGCCGGCCGGATCCCGTTCAGACCCGCTCGCCCGTCACGTCGTACAGGTGGTGGACCGGATCGTGGATCAGGTAGCGGGAGAACGACTCCACCGTGAAACGCGCCCCGTCGCTGCGGTTTCCGGTCCGCGCCCACTGCGCGCCCACCACTCCCTCGAAGGCCACCGCCAGCAGCTCCGCGGCCTCCGCCAGCTCCACCGCCACCACCGCCGGCTCCTGCTCCCCGTACCGCTCGGCGACAGCCGTCCCGTCCTGGTCCCAGTTCGGGAACAGCGGGTCCTCCCGGTCCAGCATCAGGTCCAGCCGCACGCGGAACAGCCGGAACACGTCCCGGACGTGGCACGCGTACTCGACGTCCGACCAGATCTCCGGACGCGGCCGACGGCGCAGCGCCCCCGGGTCCCCCGCCAGCACGGCCGTCCAGCCCTCCGCGTTGGCCCGGATCATTCCGGCGACGTCCTCGCGGTCCACCGCCCCGGAATCCAGCCCGCAGTCCGGGCAGGGGCGCTCCAGGACCCAGGTCCAGTCCTTGGAGTCCGGAACGATCCCGTCGGCGGCGGCCTCGGCCTGCTCAGAAGTGGTCATGCCCCCAGCATGGCCGGGCCCGCACCCGCCCCACCAGCGGCGTCCGCGCCAGCGGTCGCCGAAATGCTGCCACGCCGTCCACCCGCGGCCACCGGGCGCCACCGGGCGCCGCTCCGGCGGACCCCTACGCGGAGGGCTCCCGCTCGTACGCCTCGCGCGCCGCCAGCAGCTCCGCCAGGTTCGCGCGGCTCCAGTCGCAGACCGCGTCCATCGGCCCCAGCAGCGTCCGCCCGAGCGGCGTCAGCGCGTACTCGACCCGCGGCGGGTTCTCGTCGTACTCGGTCCGGACGACCACGCCCTCGTACTCCATCGCGCGCAGCGACTCGGCGAGCACCTTCGCGGTGATCCCCGCCAGCGGGACCCGCAGCTCGGAGAAGCGGCGCGGGCCGCCCTCCAGGCAGCGCATGATCTTCCACGCCCACTTGCGGCCGCCCAGCACCGGGACCGTCTGCACCGGGCAGTCCGGGTCGAAGAAGTCCGCCGGCAGCGGTACGGGCACGGTCCGCGTCGTTCCCCCGGTCTGCGTCATGCCCCGACGGTAACGGACCCGGCGCCCGCGCGGTCCGGGCCGCGGTACGGCCCCGTCCGCCGGCCAGGCCCCGTCGGCCGGCCAGGCCCCGTCGGCCGCCGGTACCGTTGAAGTAACCGGCACCCCCCGGTCTACCGTCACGGCAACGGCGGGCGACGACGCCCCCGACGAACGGACGGAGACCGCGATGAGCAGCACCGACAGCCCGATCGAAGCACCCGTGGACGTCATCGTCTTCGGCGCCGGCGGCCAGGTCGGCCGCGCCGTGGTCGCCGAGGCCAGGCGCCGCGGGCTGACCGTCACCGCCGCCGTCCGCGACCCCGGACGCCACGCCGACCTCACCGGCCCCGGCGTCACCCTGGTGTCCTGCGACGTCACCGACCCCGCCGCCGTCACCGGCGCGGCCCGCGGCCACTCCGCCGCCGTGAGCACCGTCTACACCCCCGACGTGCCCTCCGCCGAGTTCTACCCCGCCGCCGCCCGCGCCCTCGTCGCCGGCCTCCCCGCGGCCGGGGTCCGCCGGCTGGTCCACGTCGGAGTGGCCACCACCCTGGAGACCGCCCCCGGCGTGGCCGTCCACGACGACCCCGCCTTCCCCGAGGCCCACCGCGCCTTCTCGCTCGGCCACGCCGCCGCCCTCGACCTGCTCCGGGCCTCCCCCGCCACGCTCGACTGGGTCACCGTCACCCCGCCCCTGGACCTCGACCGCACCGCCCCCGGCACCGGCCGCTACCGGCTCGGCGGCCCGCAGGTCCTCGGCCGGCGGATCGCCCAGGCCGACCTCGCCGTCGCCGTCGCCGACCAGCTCACCGGACCGGCCGCCCGCCACCGCGAGCAGATCGCCGTCGCCGAATAGCCCGAGCGGTCCGGCCGCCGTCCGGACCGCTCGGGGAGACTCGCACCGGGACATCGCCCCTGGTCGGAACGGGGCACTCCGGTCCATGCTGGACACCATGCACATCCGCGACGCCACCCCCGACGACTGGCCCGCCATCTGGCCGTTCCTGCGCGACATCGTCGCCGCCGGCGAGACCTACTGCTGGGACCGCGACACCCCCGAGGACCGCGCCCGCGCCACCTGGTTCAAGCCCGGCGGCCGCGTCCTCGTCGCCGTCGACGAGGACACGGCCGGGACCGTCCTCGGCACCGCGGAGATCCACCCCAACCAGGCCGGCGCCGGCGCCCACGTCGCCAACGCCGGTTTCATGGTCGACCCCCGACACGCCGGCCGCGGCGTCGCCCGCGCCCTCTGCGCCCACGTCCTCGACCGGGCCCGCGCCGACGGCTACCGCGCCATGCAGTTCAACGCCGTCGTCGAGACCAACCACCGCGCCGTCGCCCTCTGGCAGTCGTTCGGCTTTGACGTCCTCGCCACCGTCCCCGCCGCCTTCGACCACCCCACCGAAGGCCCCGTCGGCCTCCACCTCATGCACCGCACCCTGTAGCCCGGACGGCCACTACCCCAGCCGCCGACGCCGCCCCCGCACCACCAGCACCGCCCCGACCGCCCCCCCGGCCACCACCAGCCCCGCCGCCCCCGTCACCGTGTACGCAACCCCCGCATTCCCCCCGCCCCCCTGCCCCGCCACAGGCTCCTCCCACGGTTCCTCCGCAGCAGGAACCGCGGGAGGAGCGCTCCGTTGGGACTCGGGTCGCCCGACCAGGGGATTGGCCCGTGGGCCGTCGTCCACGACCGGATTCGGTTCCAGCGCTTTGCTCGGGGCCAATATCCCGTACCCGTAGCGCTCGTTCGGCAGGTTCGAGGCATCCGCCGGCCGAGTGGCGCTCCGGATCATCCGGTTGATGACCTGGCCGGCCGAGAGGCTGGGGTACTTCGCGCGAATGAGCGCGGCTGTGGCGGACACGTAGGCGGTGGAGTCGGACGTGCCATTGGCGATTCCGTGTCCAGCCGTGGACTTGGCGCTTGCCCTGGGAATCTCCGCACCCGGAGCAGCCAGCGTGGTCTCGGGTCCCGAACTGGACCTTCCCCACAGAAGGCCGTTCCGGTCCACTGCTCCTACCGCCACTACGCCCGGGAAGGCTGCCGGGTATTCCACCGCCCCTCTCTGATCGCCGCTGTTCCCCGTGCCTGCGACCAAGACCACGTCGTTGTCGACGGCGTACTTGACCGCCTCACGCATCTGCGGGACATCGCCGGAATAGCCTCCGATCGACATGTTGACAACCTTGGCGCCGTGATCAACTGCGAACCTCACAGCCTTGGGGAGTCCGAGTCCCGCCGTGGAGTCGTCCTCGCCCCACTTGACTCGGATCGGCAGGATCTTCGCCTTCGGAGCCAGACCCATGATGCCTGCCCCTCCCCCGTGCCCGTGCCCCGCGATAAGGCTGGCCATCCCCGTCCCGTGACCGTCGGCATCCACCGTGCCGTCGGTGTCCTCACCAGAGAAGTCCGCTCCGGGCAGCACCTGCCCGGTGAGGTCCTGATGGTCTTTGAGCACACCACTGTCGATGACGGCGACAGTGATTCCTTCTCCCTGCGAGACGGGCCAGATCGTCGAGTCGGCCTTATAACTGACGAGCGGCCACTGCGAATCCCTCACACTGTCCGCGCACACTGATCCGACCCCAACCGTGGCAATTAGCCCTCCGGCCAGCAGCACGGCTGAACCGCACCGGAGACGCCAGCACCTCAACTCCTGCCACCCCTCTCGGCACAGAGGTAGGCCCCCAGCTCGAACAGTTGCGGGACAACCGGTCGGATCGTCCGACCGCAAAGGTCGGCCGTCATTTCACCACGTCCGGATTGACGGATTCGTCCGGCACCCAGGTCTCTTCGTCCTCCACCAGGTAGTCGGGACGCCTCCGCGCCTTCTCGTCCTCCCTCCCGCGCCGTTGCGTGTCCCGTACAGGAAGCATCTGTCCCTGTGACAGCCCAGCGGCACCGGGGAGAACATCGGCCCGGCCACGGTTCCGGGCGCCCAGCCCGGAACCACCTTCGGTGAACACCTGCCTCCCCCCGGCCCCCGCACCTGGCCGCTCCCCGGTTCCGACCACAGTGCCGCCACCGCCTCCGGCTGCGACCCCACCGGAACCACCGCTCCGGACAACGCCGCCACCCCTGGCCCCCCCGCCGCCACTTACAACGGGAGCATCTTCGACGCTGGAGCTCGCACCACTAGGGCCGAGCGCGGCCCGGCTCGATTGCCGCTCCTGTCCGACCCGGTTCGTCTCCGGGACAGCCGGTTTGTTCCAACCCCCGCCGACCACCGCCGCAACCCCTTGTCTTCCGCCAGTGGTCACGGAACCGGCGGACTCTCCGGGCCCACTAGTGCTTCCCCCGCTCACCGGAGTACCGAGAATCGCAGTACCGCTCGCACCCAGTGGTGGGCCCGCTGATGCAGAACCGGGCGGAGCAATCGGCTCCGCTCTGCCGACCACGGTTCCGGCGCCGAAGTTCACCGCGCCTGCCGTGGCCGACGACCCCATCGTTCCGCCCCTGACCCCAGGATGCGGATCCGTCGGACTGTTCGAGTCCGGAGAGATCTTCACCGGCGAAGCCGAACCTGCACCGCTGCCCACGCGGGGACCCCGAAACGGAACGCCTGTCGGACGATTCGCAGGGCTGCCCGGCCCCATGTTGCTGATGGCGGATCCGCCGAGAATACCTCCCAGTGCCGCATACGAGCTCGGGTCACTCGTCGAGCTTTCCGAGAACTCGTCGATCGGGCTGGATCCCTTGCCCTTCGTCGGCGCGCCCATCGGCTGCGGGGGCTTCAGCATCGGGGCGGCTGTGCGGTAGTGCATGGCGAGGGTCTGCATGACGGTGGCGGCTTCGAGTTTCCGCTGGTCGGCGAGGGCGGTGCGGCTGTCCTCGTCGTCGGCGCCGAAGAGGGCGGAGAAGGTGTCGCCGACGCCGTCGGTGAGCTGGTCCCAGCCGCCGGGTTCCTCCGGCATGTCGCGTTTGGCTTTGGCGATGGCCTCGGAGACGGCCTTGAGGGTGATGGCGGCGTCGTTGGCGTAGGAGGCGGCGTTGTTGATGGTGGCGGCGAGGTGGAGCATGCGGGTGTGGAAGGCGTCGCTGGTGGTGCCTTCCCAGGAGGTGGCGGCCTCGGTGCTGGCGCGGGTGAGGGTGGTGCGGATGGCTTTGAGGGTGTCGGCGGCGCGGCGCCAGGGGTCGGCGGCGGCCATGACCTCGCCCGGGTTGAGGGCCTGGGCCATCGTGCGGAGTTCGGCGTGGCTGTAGTGCCTGAAGTCCGTGTACTTCACCGGACGCCCTTTCCGTCGTCGTGCCGGGCTGGGGCCACGGTCCGGGCGTAGGCGGCGGCGCTGGTGGCGGAGGGGTTGGCGACGGACCAGCCGTCGTCGCCGAGCTTCAGCTTGTTCCGGGTGCGGCGTTCCTGCTCCTCGTAGTTGGTGGCGGTGAGTTCGGCCTTCTTCTGGGCCTCGTCGACCGCGTCCTGGAGCTGGTCGAGCACGTCACGCAGGCCGTCCCGCATGGTCTGGTAGCGGCCGTGCAGGTCGGTGGCCTCGGCGAAGGTGCCGAGGGCGTTCCGGCCGATGCCGCTGCGTCCGTGTGTCGTGGTGCCGTCGGCGTGGTGCTGGAACTCGGCCAGCAGCAGCCGCACCTGGGCGGCGAAGGCGCGCAGCTGTTCGACCTCGACGCGGTAGCCGCGCCCGCCCCCGCCTGTCGACCCGGTGCCCGTTCCGGTTCCCGTTGCCACGTGCGGCGCCTCCCCCGTGCGTCCGTCCGGTGTGTCGTGCGCGGTGCTGGTGCGGCGGCGCCGTGGGGTGGCGGCCGGTGGGTCATGTCTAACACACGGTCCGGGCGAGCAGAACGGTCCTCGGCGGAACGTCCGGACGCGCCTGGCGGTCCGTCAACTGATGTGCGCCTGCTGCCTTGCGGTGAGGGCGCGGCGGCAGAGCGAGTCGGCGTGGCGGGTGGTCTCGGGGAGCCGGTAGCGGGGGGCCAGCGCGAGGGTGGTGTCGACGGCTTCGGCGAGGCCGATGCGGTGGCCGACGGAGACGAAGACGGGTTTGACGCCGGGGCGGGTGCGGAGGGCCCGCCCGACCTCCTCGCCGGTGGCCGGATCGGTGAGCGGGGTCGAGTCGCCGCGGGCGGGGCCGGGGTCCCGGTGGTCGAAGGTGAACGGGGTCTTGGCGACGCCGAGGGTGCGCAGGCCGGTGAGGACGCCGAGGTGGCTGGCGAGGCCGAGGCGGCGCGGGTGCGCGAGGCCGTAGCCGTCGCAGACGACGGTGCCGGGTCGGTGGGTGAGGGCGGCGAGGGCGTCGAGGACGGCGGGGAGTTCGCGGAAGGCGAGCAGACCGGGGATGTAGGGGAAGGCGATCCGGCCGGTGGCGGTGGTCTCCTCGACGACGTCGAGGGTGGTGCGGTCGAGGACGACGGCGGCTGCGACGACGAGGTCGCGCTCGTCGTCGTAGGCGACGTCGACGCCCGCGATGAGCCGGTCGTCGGCGCCGGCCGGGCCAGGGGCGTCGGCGGCACCGTACTGCTGGACGAGCGGGCGCAGCCGCTCCTGTTCGGCGAGCGCCTGGGCCTCGGTGGTCGGCCAGTCGGCGGGGATGGGCACGGCGGTTTCCCCCTGGGAGTACGGAGCGGATCGGTCGGTCGCACGGAGCGAGCGGAACGGGCCCACCGTATCCAGCGGGGCGGACGACCCCGGGGTGAGCCCGTGCGCCCCCCGTGCCCCGGGTGGGGCGGGTTAGCCTGGTCGGAATGCCGGAGGACCGGCCGGTCCTCCCGAACTCCCTTTCCGGGCGGGCCTTCTGGCTTCCGGTGCGACCCGCTCGTTCCCCCCGACGTGCGAAGGACTCCGCCATGCCGCGCCGCCCGACTCCGGCCCAGTTCGTCCTCGGTGTGTTCACCGTCGTCGCCGCCACCGTGGCGCTGCTGGCCGCCACCGGGGCCGAGGAGGTACCGGAGGTGGCGGTGGTGGTGGTCTTCTCGCTCGCCCTCGGCACGTTGGTGACGGTGCTGTCGCTGCGGGCCGCCGCCGGTCGTGCGGACCGGGCGGCTGCCGGGCACGGCTACGCCCGGCAGCGCTGAGGCGGCGCCACCGGGCGTACCGGGCGTACCGGGTGTTCCGGGGTGCGAGGTGCGGGTTCGAGCGGGCCGGGCGGTCGCGCGGCGGGGATCAGACGGTGCGGGGCTCAGACGGTGGAGACCACCACGGTCTTGGCGGCCTTGTCGTGGATGCACTGGCGGTAGGGCTTGTCGAAGACGCCGAACATGCCGTCGATCAGCCACCAGAGCCAGGCGCAGCAGAGGACGGCGGGCAGGATGAAGACCGCGGCCCGGGTCCAGGCGGCGGACTGGGTCGGCGGGCTGCCGTCGATCAGCATGGCGACCCGGATCTTCATGGCCTTCTTGCCGAGGGTCTGGCCGTCCCGGCCGAGCATCACCCCGTCGTAGACGAGGTAGATGGCGCAGGCGACCCAGAAGGCACCGGCGGAGCCGGAGCTGTCGGAGAGGCTGGCGAAGGGCAGCACCAGCAGGACGGCCACGGCCTGCACCAGCAGGTAGTCGATCAGCTGGGCGAGGATCCGGTTGGGCCAGCTGCCGAGCGGCGGCATCCCCGGGACGGGGCCGGCGCCGGGTGCGCCGTGGCCGGCGGGACCGTGGCCGGGCGGGGGCTGGTCGTAGGGCGACCGGCCGGGCGGGGGCTGTCCCTGTCCGTACGGCGAGCCGCCGTAGGTGCCGCCGTACGCGCCGGGGCGGTCGGAGGGGGTGCCGGACGGCGGCGGGGTGCCGTACGGGTCCGACGGCGTACCTTCCGGCGTGCCGCCGCCCTGCTGCGGGGGCTTCTTGTCGAAGGAGGGCTGGCCGCCCCCCTCCGGCTCGGGGCCTGAGGGGTCGTGGGTGCTCATCCCCCGAGTAGAACATCACACATTCTATGAACTTGGGATATTTGGTCGGTTTTGTCCGACCTGGCTCCCGGGCGGACCCGGGTCAGAGCCGGACCACGTGGGTGCGGGCCGCTCGGTCGTGCCAGCCGCGCCGGGCGGGGCGGTCGAACAGCGGCCAGACCAGGCCGACCAGCAGCAGCGTCGAAACCTGCCTGACGAGCCATCGCACCAGCGACCGGCCGAGGCCCAACCGGGCGCGGGCGGCGGACGAGGCGGCTGACGGAGCGGCGGCAGGGACGGCCGCGGCGGCGTCGATCACCCGGATCCGGGCCAGCCGTTTGCCGAAGGTCTGGCCGGTACGGGCGGTCGGCAGGACCTCGTAGAGCAGGCCGACGAAGAGGAGGATGCCGATCAGGACGGCGACCTTGCCGACCACCACGCCGTCCAGCATCCAGACGTCGACCTGACGGCGCGTGAGCCGGCTGGCCATCCTCGCCTGGGCGAGCTTCTCCTGGAGGTGGTCCGCGACGGACGTGCCGAGCGGGATCCCGGCGGCGGTGGCGACGACGGCCAGGACGGCGGTGTCCACCAGCCGGGCGGCGAGCCGCCGGCCGGGCCCGGCCGGCTGCGGCGCGGGCCTGATCGTCCGGCGCCGGGTCCCCGCCGCCCGGGTCCCGGACGATCGGGGCGCGGACGATCGGGGCGGGGCCGACGCACTCCCCGCGGAGCGGGACGCGGGCGGACGGGTGGCGGCGGGCACGGGAGCAGCGGGCACGGGCGCGGCCGGTACGGGAGCGGCAGGCCGGGCGGACCGCGTGGGCCCGGTCAGCGGCGCCTCCTCCGGCCCGGCCGACGCCGCCGCCGTCACCGCCTCCCCCTCCGCCGAGGCGGACGTCGGGGCGGCCACCTGGGCGGCCACCGGAGCGCCCGCCGGGGCCGAGGCCCGGAGCGGCACCGGCTTCTCCACCGGCGCCGGAACGGCCGCCCCGGCAGGCGCCTCCACTCCGGGAACCACCCCCCAGGAGACCCAGCGCGGTGCGGCGCCCTGCTCCATCGGGCCGCGCGGTGCCCGGGGGGCCGGCTGCCGGTCGGGCGGTTCCACCGCCGCGACGGAACCGGGCGCCGCGACGGGGACCGCCCCGTGCGGCCGGGGTTCCGGGACCGCCCCGAGCATGCCCTCGCCGGCCGGCTCCACGATCGGGTCCGGCGCCACGTCTGCCGCCGCCGCGTGGGCCGACCCGACGCCGGTCCGGAACACCGGCCCGCCCTCCGGCACCGAGAAGGTGAACGAGGCGCCGCCCGACGTCTCGTCCAGGTACACGGGCCCGGTGTCCCCGGGCGAAACCGGCACCGGCTCCGACATCAACACCGGCTCCGACGTCGGTACCGGCTCCGACGCCGACACCGAGTCCGCCGCAGCCTCCCCGACCGGGTCGGCGGCCGGTTCGACGGCCGTCGGCGGCGGCATGTACCGCGCGCCCACCCCGGCCGCCGCGCCGGACCGCCGGGTCGCGTACCGGGGCGGTTCCAGCACCTCGCCCGCCGCCGGGGCGGGCCGAGTCGTGCCGGGCACCCAGGAGGTGCCGCCCCAGTAGCGGACGAAACCGGGCACGGAGGGGTCGGGGTAGTAGCCCGGCGCGGGGCCCGCGGCCGTCTCCGTGCTGCCGCCCGCGAGAGGCCGGTCCGTCATGGGGGTCTTCTTTCCTGGCAGGGCCGATGCGGCTCGCCCGGCGAGGGGTGCGCGCGACGGTGGCTCGGGCGGCACCGGGTGGCGGCGGTGGCGGCGCGCGCGAGGGGGCGTCGGCGGGTGGGCGGACAGTCGCCGGACAGTCACCAAGGGTAGTGCCTCGGCGGACCCGGGGTGCGAAGTTGGCCGTTCACCGGACAGCCCCGGCCCGCCCGCGGTAAGGAAGACGGCGCGAACGCCGGAGCGCGCGCCCGTTCTCTCCGCGTTCACCACTCCCCGACGCCCGCCCCGAACCCCCCACCCCGGTCCCGGTTCCGAACCCTCACCGAGGGCCCCCGTCAAGAAATCTCGAAAACACGTGTAAGAGCGCTCCCGGACCGCGCTCTCCAAGGTCACAGGGCCCGATACCGGGCATGAAGCGCAGGCAGAGAGGAAACCGATCATGGAGCGCCCGACGAGCGTGGTCGAGCACGAACTGGAACTCAACCTGGTGCTCTCCCCCGAGCACAGCGTCCCCGTCCCGGCCCGGCTTTCCTACGGCAGCCACGACCCGTACGCCGTCTACATCACCTTCCACCTGGACACCGGCTCGCCGGTCACCTGGGTGTTCGCGCGGGAGCTGCTGGTGGAGGGCACCTTCCGGCCCTGCGGGCAGGGGGACGTCCGGATCTGGCCGACCCGCTCGGGCCGGCGCAGCGTGCTCTGCATGGCGCTGAGCTCGCCGGCCGGGGACGCACTGCTGGAGGCGCCGCTGCCGGCGGTGGCCGCCTGGCTGGAGCGGGCGCACCGGCTGGTGCCGCCGGGCAGCGAGATGGCCGCGCTCGACATGGACGGTTCACTGGCCGAGCTGCTCGCGTGAGCCGCACGGCCCGGGCGCACCGGTCAGGGCCCGCCCCGAACAGCGCGACGACCCCGAGCACCCCGACGGCGCCGAACACCTCGACCGTCCCGAGCACCCCGACCGCCACGGACAGCCCGACCGCCCCGGACAGCCCGACCGCGCGCGGCGGCCCGGTCGCCCCCGGCGGCCCGGCGGCAGCCGGCGACTCAGCTGGCCGCGGGGGCCTGCTGACGTTCGCGCGCGGGATCCGGCCGGTCGCCGCCCCGCTGGCCGGGCAGCGCCACGAGCGGCGCGCCGGCGGCCAGCCGCCGGGCCCTTATGCGTAGCGCGGCGGCCAGCAGGAAGCAGATCCCGACCAGCGGGTAGACCGAGGTCGGGATCTGGCGGAGCGGCGAGAGCTGCAGCACCAGCGCGCCCTGCGGTTTGGCGGCCCACATCGCGAAGGACACGAAGGCGACCAGCGTGGCCCAGAAGGCGGCCCGCCAGCGAACCTTCCGGACGGCGGCCGGACGGCCGTGTTCGACCGCCGCCTCGCAGCCGAGCAGGACGATCATCGGCACGCACCAGACCCAGTGGTGGGTCCAGCTGATCGGCGAGATCAGTACCGCGGTGACGGCGGCGCAGCAGACGCCCCACGCCTCGGCGCGCGGCAGCCAGCGGGTGCTGTTCGCGGCCCAGGCGGCGATCCCGAGACCGGCCACCGCGACGGCGGCGGAGGCCAGCGTGCCCACCGCACCCGGCTCGGCGGTGTGCAGGAGACGGGCGACGGCGCCGCTCAGCGCCTGGTTGTCGACGATCTCGGTCTTGCCGACCCGCGAGGAGTCGTAGAGGTACTTGGTCCAGAAGCCCCAGGTCGCGTCGGGCAGGAACAGGGCACCGATCAGGAAGGTGCCGAGGAAGGTCGCGCCGGCGACGAAGGCGGCGCGGACCCGGCCGGTGATCAGCAGGTAGACGGCGAACAGCCCGGGGGTGAGCTTGATCCCTGCGGCGATGCCGATGGCGATGCCCTTGCTGCGCCGCCCGTCGGGCCGGGTGAGGTCCCAGAGGATCAGGCAGGCGAGGGCGAGGTTGATCTGGCCGTAGCGCAGCGTGGTGTAGACGGGTTCGAGCCAGACGCCGGCGCCGGTGACCAGGATCACGCCGATCGGGCGCAGCTCGCGGCGCGGCCAGCCCACCAGTTTGAACGACAGGTGGGTGAACAGGGCGAGCAGTCCGAGGTTGCCGAGCGTGATCGCGACCCGCAGGAACGGCACCGGGAACCAGGTCGTCGGCACGAAGAGCATCGCGGCGAACGGCGGGTAGGTGGCCGGCAGGTTCCACTGGGTGACGCGCAGCCCGTAGAGGTCGTCGCCGTTGGCGACGGCCGCGCCCTCGGCCCGGTAGACGATCATGTCCACCATCGAGGTGTGGGCGAAGTGCCGGACGACCGCGTAGGCCATCAGGGAGAACAGCGCCAGTGCGGAGACGGCCAGCAGCGGCCGGCGCGGGGCCTCGCGCAGGGCGCGGGCGGGCGCGCCGAGGGCGGTCCGCAGCCGCTCCGACAGGGGGGCGGGCGCCTGCTCCGGTACGGTTCGCACCGCGCTGCGCTCGTCTTGCACCGCTGTCACTGTTCGCTCCGTCCACCGTTCGGCCAACCAGCGACGATACCCGATGCCCGTCGACCGGACCCGGCCGCGAACGGTGACGGGGAGTGACGGTGGTGCCGGCCGGCCGAGCCCTGTTGCGGTCGGGGCGCGGCCGGCCGGAGCCGGGGGGCGGGTACCGGACCGGTACCCGGCGAGGTCAGCCGGTGTAGGCGCCGAGGGCCCGGGTGAAGTCCAGCGGCTGCTGGACGATCGAGCTGCAGCTGGCGTCGGCGTAGGCCTTGGCCCCGCCCTCGCAGGCCTTGTCGCGGGTGCCGGACCACATCGCCAGCCAGGCGAGGTGCTTGGACTTGGCGAACTCGGCGAGCTGCTTGGCGTCGGCGACGGTGAAGATCTCGCTGGCCACGTCGTTGACGCCGATCATCGGGGTGACCGCGACCTTGCGCCAGGCGGCGGCGTCGTCGAGGCCGAGCACGCTCTTGACCTGGGCCTGGGTGGCGGTGGCCGCGGCGATGGCGTACTTGCCCATCTGGCCCTGCGGGTTCGGGGCGACGCCGTCGCCGAAGTCCATCGCCATGATGTTGACCGCGCCGATCGCCACGCCGTTGTTCTTGGCGTCGGCGACCAGGTTGACGCCCTCCTGGGTCAGGCCGGAGGGGAGTGCGGGCAGGGTGAAGGAGACGTCCAGGGCCTTGCCCTTGGCGGCGGCGTTCTTCTGCAGCTGGGCGATGGCCTGGGCGCGGCGGGTGTTGGCGGCGGCGTTGGCGATCGCGCCGCCCTCGACGTCGAAGTCGACCTTGGTGAGGCCGAAGGTGTCCACGGTCTTCTGGTAGACGGCGGTCAGGTCGGCCGTGGAGGAGCAGGCGAGGGCCAGCTCGCTGCCGTTGGCACCGCCGAAGGAGACCCGGACGTCGCCGCCGAGGGCGCGCAGGGCGCCGATCTGGGCGGCCACGGCGTCGGCGGCGAGGTCGCTGACGCCGCCCCACTTCGGGGTGCAGCCGCCGCCGGAGACCACGAAGGCCAGGTTGAAGTTCTTGACGCCGGTGGCCTTGGCGGTGGCGACCAGGTCGTAGGGCGGGTACAGCGAGGTGTCCACGTACGGGGCGAAGCCGGCGCCGGTGACCGGGACGGGGGTGTCCGTCGCGGTGGCGGTGGGCGTCGGGACCGGCGTGGTCGCGGTCGCGGTGGGCGTCGGCGCCGGGGTGGTGGGCCTGGTCGTGGTGGCGGTCGGGCTCGGCGTGCCGGGCTTGGTCGCGGTGGCCGAGGCCGAGGCGCTCGCCGAAGCCGAGGCAGAGGCGGACGCCGACGCCGACGCGGTGGCCGACGCGGTGGCCGACGCCGTGGCGGAGGCGGTGGAGGTCGGGCGCCCCGACGGAGTGGGCGCCGTCCCGTCACCGGCCTTGCAGGAGACCTTGTTGATCAGGCAGTTGCCCGGTTCGCCCTGCGCGGCGCCGGCGCCCTGGGCGACGAAGCCGATCACGATGCTCTTGCCCGGATCCAGCCGCTTGCTCCACGACTCCGGCTTGACGGTGACGTGCTGGCCCTCGACCGTGAACGCGGCGTTCCAGAGCGAGTCGATCTTCGCCCCGGCCGGCAGGTCGAAGGTGAGCGTCCAGTCCTCGATGGCGCTGCTGTCCGGGTTGGTGACCAGGTACTGGCCGGTGTAGCCGGCGTCCCAGCTGCTGGTGCGGCTGTAGACGGCGCCGAGCGAGGCGGCGCTGGCCGAGGAGGCGAGGACGACGACGCCCCCGGCGACCAGGGCCGCGGCGACCGCCGAGGCGGCGAGGACCGCTCCCTTGCGGCTGCGACGGCGGCGTCCTGGACGGCGGTCGGGCTGCTGGGTCGTCATGGGGGCGTACCTCCGCGGCAGGCAGGTGGGGACCGGGTGGGGTCACGGGTGTCCGCCGGACGCGTGGGTGCGTGGACCCGTCGCGGGCGAGCGTGACCCGGCTCGGTCGAGGGTGACCGGCACGGTCGGATGACCGGCGCGGACGACGCTAGCGGCGCCGGATGGCCGAAACCCGCCTGCTGAGCCAGGGGTAGAGCTCTCTTACGGTGCGCTTAAGAAAGAGGAGCGGACGTCTCACCGCACCGGTGCCGAAACCTTTCGCCAAGTCATCGCGCGGGCGATCAGCGCGAGAACAGCGCCCCGCGGCTGCGACGCCGGCTGGTCCGCCCGGTCCGGGCCGGCACGATGCCGTCCTGCCGGCTCTGCAACCTGAGCCGGATCTCGGCGCCGCCGAGCACCGACGAGCTGCCGAGCGCGAGGTCGCCCCCGGTGGCCTCGGCGAGCTTGCGGACGATGTCCAGGCCCAGACCCGTGGAGCCCTCGCCACCGTGGCCCTCACCGCGCTTCAGGGCGGCGGCCGGGTCGGTGAAACCGGGACCGGCGTCGCCGACCAGCACGATCACCGAGCTCTCGGTGGCCGTCACGTCCACCGAGAAGGCGGTGCCGATCGCCGTGTGCCGGAAGACGTTGCCGAGCAGCGCGTCGACCGCGGCGGCGAGGTCCCCGCGCTGGACCGGGACGGGCGTCTCCCGCTCGGCGCCCGCCAGCTGCCAGCGGCGGCCCTCGTCCTCGGCGAGTGCGGACCAGAAGCCGACCCGCTCCCGGATCACCTCGGCGGCGTCGCAGCCGACCAGGACGACGGGCGCGTCCTCCGGCGCCCGCCGGGCCGACCGGATGATCTGGTCGACCTCGCGCTCCAGCTGGGAGACGGCGTGCCGGGTGGCGTCCGCCGCGTCCCCTTCGCCGAGCGAGGCCGCGTTGAGCCGCAGCACGGTCAGCGGGGTACGCAGCCGGTGCGACAGATCTGCGGCCAACTCGCGTTCGGCTGCCAGGAGTTGCACGACACGGTCGGCCATCGCGTTGAACGCGTGGGCGGCCTCGCGCAGCTCCTCGGGGCTGCCCGCGGCCTGCTTGCCCTCCACCGGCACCCGGACGGTGAGGTTCCCGGAGCCCAGCGAGCGGGCGGCGGCGGCCAGCCGGCGGGCGGAGGCGACGATCCGCGCACCCATCCGGTCGGCGACCAGGACCGAGATGGCGACCAGGGCCAGCGCGACCCCGGAGAGCACCTGCCAGGCGGTCGAGACACCCCGGGTGAGGTCGCCGTCGGCCACGAACACCTCGACCACGGCGGTCCGGACGGTGTCCACCGCGACCGGCTGGAGCAGCGCGTACCCCCCCGGGACCTCGACGGTGAACGAACGTCCCTGGACGCCCGCGGTGGTCACGTCGGCGCCCAGGGCGCGGACCTCGCCGATGGTCGCACCGGCCGACGGCCCGGGCCCGGCCGCCCCGGATCCCACCGGCGCGGGACCCGGCCCGGCCTGCGCCGCGGCCACCCCGCTCGCCGCCGACCCGCTCGCGACCGCGCCCGGGCCGCCGCTGCCCGCACCGGCGGACGCCGGGCCCGGAACTCCGCCTGACGGACCGCCCGTCGGACCGGCGGTCGCACCCGACCCCGACCCCGTGGACGCCTTGGTCCCCGCCCCCTCGGGCGGCGGCAGGTGCACGGCCATCCGCCCCTGCGCACCCGCGTCGGTGGACGCCACCGCCCGGGCTATGGCGTCCTGGTCGGTGGTGATGGCGAGCGCCGGACCGAGCGCCGCCGCCTGCCGCTCGGCCGCGGTGAACGCCCGGTCCCGGGCGGTCTGCTGGACCATCAGGCCGAGCGGGATGAGGAAGGCCAGCGCGACCATGGTGGTCCCGGCCACGGCGGCCTTGATCAGGGCCCAGCGCAGCGAGTGTCCGAACCTCCTCATGTCCGGCGCTCCCCGGGGACGGGCCCGGGCCCGGCGGGGTGCCCGGCGGCCTCCAGCCGGACCCCGACGCCGCGCACGGTGTGCAGGTAACGGGGACTGGACGCGGTCTCGCCGAGCTTGCGCCGCAGCCACGAGAGGTGCACGTCGATGGTCTGGTCCCCGCCGTAGGTCTGCCGCCACACCTCGGCCAGGATCTCCTTGCGCGGCACGACCACGCCGGGCCTGGCGGCGAGGAAGGCCAGCAGGTCGAACTCCCGACGGGTCAGGTCGAGCGGTCTGCCGTCCAGCGAGGCCTCCCGGCGCTGGAGGTCGATGGCCAGCCCGCCGACCCGCAGCACCTGGCTGACCGGCGCCGCGCCGCCGCCGAGCCGGCGCAGCACGGCGGCCATCCGGGCGCTGAGGTGTTCCCCGGAGAACGGCTTCACCAGGTAGTCGTCGGCGCCGTCGTTGAGCAGCCGGACGATCTCGGCCTCGTCGTCGCGGGCGGTGGAGATGATCACCGGGACGTTGGTCAGTCCACGGATCATCTTGAGGGCCTCGCTGCCGTCCAGGTCCGGCAGTCCGAGATCGAGGATCACCAGGTCACAGCCGACCTGGGCGACCTCGCGCAATGCCTCAAGTGCCGTGCCCACGCTACGAACCGCGTGGCCGGTGTCGGACAGGTGGCGGATGAGGGCGGATCGCACGAAGGGGTCGTCCTCGACCACGAGCACTGTTGCCATGGGGCTGCACGGTACGCCATCGCCCCCGAATGGTCTGTACCTCGGGGTGGCTCCGGACGGGACCGCCGGCCAGGTCGGCACCGGTTCGGCCGGGCCGCCGGGGGTTTGTGCAAGTTCCCTGCCTAAGTACCGGGGCGCCCGTCTGCCCGGCCCGCGAGTACGGCAGGATGTGCGCACGATGCGGAACGGACTGGTACAGCTCGGCGCCTGGGCGGCGGCCACCGGGGCGGCGGTGGCGCTGTCCTGGTTCGGCGTGCACGCGGTGCTGACCGGCGCCGCCTTCGAACAGCCCACCGCGCTGCCGTTGCCGTCCCCGGCGTCGGCCGACGGGGCGAGACCCACGCCGACGCTCACGGTGACGCAGCAGCAGTCGGCGACCCGGTCGGAGTCGCCCGCGGCGCCGCCGACCGCGTCGGCGAGCTCCCCGCGGCCCACCGCCCCCGTGGCGCCGTCGCCCCCCGCGACGCCCGCGGCTCCCTCCGCCGCCGCTCCGTCCCCGCACCGACCCTCGCCGGTCACCTCCACCACGTCCTCCGTGCGCAGCTATCTCGTCCCGGGCGGCAAGGTCGCCCTGGACCTCAAGACGGACAACGCCTCGCTGATCTCCGCCGCGCCGGACCAGGGGTGGAAGATGCAGGTCTGGAACGGCCCGCAGTGGATCCGGGTGGACTTCACCAAGGACAACCAGGCCAATTCGGTGTTCGTCTACTGGAACGGCCACCCGCCGGTGGTCGACACCGTCACCCGCTGACCGCGGGCGCCCCGGCAGCCGTCACCACCGGTCGAAGGGGACGTAGCCGGGCAGGTACGGGCCGGCGTACCGGGACCGGTCGACCAGGGTGTGCCGGGTTCCGCCGGGCACACCGATCGCGGCGAGCACCACCGTGCCGTACGCGTCCCGCACCTCGTAGGGCTCGGCCAGCGAGGCCGCGCCCCGGTCGACGGCGAAGTCGTACGCGTAACAGACGTCCGGCACGGAGACCGCGAGGTCGACGACGCCGTCGCCGTGCCGGGCCAGGTACCCGGCCAGTTCCCGGCCGCGCGGGCCGATCACCTGGACGAGGGAGGTGAGCACGAACCGCGTCCCGGGTGCCCGCAGGACGTAGGAGACGGTCTCCGGCTCGCCGGTCTCGGGTCCTGCGTAGGCCGTACAGCGGAGGCCGAGCGCGACGGCGTACCGGCGGGCCGCCCGCTCGGCGTCGCCGACCGCGAAGACCACCGCGTCGGCATGGCCCATGGGGAGGAGCTCGGGCTCTCCCAGGCCGGCGGTGAGCAGCACGGGTTCGATGGCGGTGTCGGTCATGTCGGCCCTCCCGGTAGGTGTACGGACCACGGTTGACGGTCCCGTCCGCCGGTACGGGGACCGGCTCACGGGGTTGTGGCTGGAGGGTGGCGCCGAGTCGACCTCCACGCAACTGTTCCGTTTCCTCCTGGTCAAGGTGTGCTCCGGGGCGGGAGAATCGACCGGACCGCTGTACAGAATGCCCACCGGAGGACGGAGCCCGCGATGCCCCCCGCCCATGCGCCCGGCTCCCCCGGATCATCCAACTCGCCCGTCGGTCAAGGACATTCCGGCCCGACCGGCGCCCCCTCCGGCGGCCCTGCGGGCAGCCCGGCCGGCGGCCCGACCGGCGCCCCCGGCGGCAGTGCCCTCGGCAATCCGACCGGCGGCCCCTCGGGCGTCCTGCCCGGCGGTACGGCCGGGAGCACCAACGACGCGATCGACGCGCTGGACGGCCGGCTGATCCGGCTGCTCGCCGAGGAACCCCGGATCGGGGTGCTGGAGTGCTCGCGCCGGCTCCAGGTCGCGCGCGGCACGGTGCAGGCACGACTGGACCGGCTCCAGGCGCGGGGCGTGATCGGCGGGTTCGGTCCCGAGGTGGACCCGGCGGCCCTGGGCTACCCGGTGACGGCCTTCGCGACCCTGGAGATCTCCCAGGGCCAGGGCGCCGACGTGCGCAGGCACCTGGCGTCGGTGCCGGAGGTCCTGGAACTGCACACCATCACCGGCCACGGCGACATGATGGTGCGGATCGTGGCCCGGTCCAACGCCGATCTGCAGCGGGTGATCGACCGGGTGGTGGGGTTCGACGGGATCGTCCGGTCCTCGACGGCGATCGCGCTGGAGAACCCGGTGCCGTACCGGATCCTCCCGCTGGTCGACCAGGCCGCGGCGGAGTGATCGGCCCCGGCCCGGGGCCGGGGGCGCCGATCACCGGGCGCCGGGATTCCCGCCGGACGCACCGCCCGCCGGACACACCGCCGACCGGACGCACCGCCCGCCGGACGCACCGCCCGCCCTCAGCAGCCGGGGACGGTCCCGCCCGTCCGCAGCGCGTCCAGCGCCGAGACCGCCTCCGCCAGCGTCCCCACCGGCACCAGCCGCAGCCCGTCGGGCGTGTTCACCTTCGCGTCCGCGCACTCGTCCTTGGGCAGCAGGAACACCGTCGCGCCGTCCCGCGCGGCCGCCTGCGTCTTGAGCGGGACACCGCCCACGGCCCCGATCGTCCCCTGGTCGTCGATGGTCCCCGTGCCCGCGACGGTCAGCCCGCCCGTGAGGTCGCCGCCCTTGCCGTCCCCCGCGAGCTTGTCGACGATCCCGAGCGCCAGCATCTGGCCCGCGCTCGGGCCGCCGATGTCGCCGAGGTCGACCTTCACCTTCACCTGGTCGGGTGAGAGGTGGAGGTAGGAGAGGGCGGCCGCGGTGGCGCTGTCCTGCGACTGCGCCATCTGCTGGGCCGTCACCTCCTCCGCCTTGGCCGGGTCGCCCTGCGGGTAGACGGTGTCGGTCGGCCGGACGGCCTCCTCCTGGTCGAACCAGGCCTGGAGCGAACGCCAGAGGGTGGCCCGCTCCCCCGGGTTGGTCGCCGAGATGGTCACCATCCGCAGCTGCCCCCGGGTGTTCCGGACCGGCGCCCCGGTGACGGTCAGCACCGGCCGGTCCTGATAGCTGCCGAGGGTGTCCGCGGTCACGCCCGGCCAGGTCAGCGTGTACGGCAGCGGAACGAAGGCGGCCACGCCGAACAGTGCGGCGACCAGCGCCCCGCAGAGCGCGAGCGCTCGGGTCCGGGGGGCGGTCAGGGCCTTGGGCAGCTTGGAGTCGGACACAGAGGCATCCAAACACACCGGGGCCGCCGGGCGGGCACGTACACGGTCCCCCGGCCGGCCCGCCGGACCGCCCGGCCCGGGGCGCGGTACGACCGGCGGGCCCGTTCCCCGGCCGTGCGTCCGCTACCGCAGTGCGTCGGCGACCTCGGTGGCCGCCTCCACCACCCGCGGACCGACCCGTTCCGGGACGAGTCCGTTGAGCATCACCACGCCGACGCTGCCCTCGATCCCGCTCAGACCCAGCAGCGCGGCGGCGGCGCCGGAAGCCCCGGACTGCTCCTC
This sequence comes from Kitasatospora sp. NPDC058406, assembly GCF_042722765.1. NCBI lineage: Bacteria > Bacillati > Actinomycetota > Actinomycetes > Kitasatosporales > Streptomycetaceae > Kitasatospora > Kitasatospora sp. NPDC058406. The sequence continues at coordinate 25,578 of NZ_JBHXKE010000029.1, read as the reverse complement.
CGCCCGGGTGATGACGAACCCCTGCTCGGGCCGGCGCTGGCTCGGGAAGGCCCGCGCCTCCAGGATCGCCCGGCCGGCCGCGCTCTCGCCCAGCGGGTGGCGCAGTCCGGTCCGGTAGGCGACGTGGAAGTCGGTCCAGCTGGGCTCGACCACGGCCACGGCCAGCGCCTCGTTGCCGTCCACCAGGGTGAGGTGCGCGGTGGCACCGAGGTCCTCGGCGAGGCTGCGCAGGGCGGGCAGCGCGGCCTCGCGCAGCAGCGGATGGACGCGGTGGGCGAGCCGCAGGACGCCCAGCCCGACCCGGGCCCGGCCTCCGATGTCCCGGCGGACCAGCCCGTGCTGTTCCAGGGTGGCCAGCAGCCGGTAGACGACGGTCCGGTTGACGGCGAGCCGGGCCGCCAGCTCGGTGACGGTGAGCCCGCGTTCCGAGTCGGCGAGGAGTTTGAGGACCCGGACGCCTCGGTCCAGGGTTTGGGAGGTCTCTGCAGTCACGACGCGCATTCCTTTCCGCGGCGGGTCGCGGATCGGCTGACCGGTCCGGGACTCGAATGTCGCGCGCAGGGTGGGTGGCCGCGCTCGGGCCGCGGTGTGTCGTCCTTGACGTCCTGGGGCCCTGCGCGCCCGTCTCGCGGGGGTCACCCGGCGGGAGAGCGTGTGGGAAAGGTAGTGAAGGAATTGCGGCGGCGGAAGTGGTTGTCCAAAATTCGGTCAAGATCGATTGTTCGGGCCTTGACGAACGGGGACAAAGGGTCACATTTTTCCCAGCCCACCGGGACGCAAGTTCGACCACACTCCGAAGTCCGGACACTCGGACGCCACGGGGCGGGCCGTCCGGCCGTCCGGTCAGAACAGGTTGCGCAGGACCGTCCAGGCCGTCGCCACGCCGATCAGCACCGCCGTCCCGCGCCGGCCGAGCGGCGGCTGCCAGCGCCGCCCCGCCAGGCCGTGCCGCAGCCAGACCAGGTAGAGCGCGGCGACCAGCGGGAGCGACAGCAGCAGCGCCGCGTTGTCCTGCCAGGCCGCGGCGAGGTCACCGTGCATGAGGTCGTAGGCCATCCGGGTGCCGCCGCAGCCGGGGCAGTCCAGGCCGGTGACCTTGCGCCAGGGGCAGAACGGCAGGACCTGTCCCGGCAGGTGGGGGTTGCGCGACCAGAGGTACGCGGCGCCGGCCAGGCCACCGGCGAGCACCGCGACCGGCGGCCAGGCGGTACGCAGCCGGGCCCGCCCCCGGCCGGCGGTTCCGGGAACGGCGAAGCCGCCCCGGCCTGAGCCGGGGCGGCGACGCACCTTCGCGAACGGGCGCAAGGGTCAGCTGCGCAGCAGCCGGCCCTGGGCGTCGGTCCGGTCGTTGCTGGTGAGGAACAGGATGCCGTCGATCAGCGACCAGACGCCGAGGCCGCCGCAGGTCAGCAGCTGGGCGATGCCCATGCCGATGTGACCGGTGTAGAAGCGGCCGATGCCCAGGCTGCCGAGCAGGATCGTCAGGATGCCGGCGACGATCTTCGACTTGTCGGAGAGCTCGGGCTGCTGGTGCGGGGGGTACGACACGATCGGTGTGCTCCTTGAAGACAGGCAGTCCCGGGCGCGACGGTGGGTCGCGGGCCGGGTCGGTGAGGTGCGGCGAACCGATGTCACCGAGGCTTCGGCGGCGACCACGGACGGGTGGGCGCACGGCTTCGACAGCTCGACGGCGGTTCGGCACGCGGAACATTAGCCGATCATCACACTGACTGTCTCCACGAATCCTTCGCGACTACCTGAACGTCACATGACCTTATGGTCACAGCACTCCCTCGACGCCGAGCAGGCGACGAGGAAGCACTGCCGGAGTACCGACGGCCCCCGAACTTCCCCGACGGGCGGTTACTTGGCCCATTCCCGGATCTGGGCGATCCGCGCATTCAACTGATTGACGGTCGCCTGCGCGGTCAGCGGCCCACCGCACTGGCGGCGCAGCTCGTTGTGGATGGTGCCGTGCGGCTGACTGGTGCGGTGGTGCCAGGCCGCCACGAGGGCGTTCAACTCCTTGCGCAGTTCCCGGAGTTCCTGGTGCGTCACCACGGGCCGCTGCTCGGCCGGCAGCTCCAGCAGGTCGGCCTCCTCGGCCGGCTTGCTCTTGCTCCGCTGGATCTGGCGGTGCTGGCGCTTCTGCAGCAGCATCTGCACCTGGTCCGGCTCCAGCAGGCCCGGGATACCGAGGTAGTCCTCCTCCTCCTCGCTGCCCGGGTGCGCCTGCATGCCGAACTCCATGGCGTTGTACAGCACCCGGTCGAAGACCGCGTCGGAGCCCAGCGCCTCGTACGAGAACTCGTCGCCACCGGCGCCGTCCGGACCGTCGTTGGCCCGCTCGGCCTCGGCGAGCAGCCGGTCCTCCTCGTCGAAGAGGCCCTCGCCCTCCTTCTTCGGCCGGTCCAGCACGTGGTCGCGCTGGAGCTCCATCTCGTTGGCGAAGCCCAGCAGCGTCGGGATGGTCGGCAGGAAGACGGAGGCTGTCTCGCCCCGCTTGCGGGCACGCACGAAACGTCCGACGGCCTGCGCGAAGAAGAGCGGGGTGGAGATCGAGGTGGCGTAGACGCCGACCGCCAGGCGCGGCACGTCGACGCCCTCGGACACCATCCGGACCGCGACCATCCAGCGCGAGTCACCGTCCGCGTAGTCGGAGATCCGCTTGGACGCCTCCACCTCGTCGGAGAGCACCACGGTGGCCTTCTCCCCGGTGATCTCGCGCAGCATCTTGGCGTAGGAGCGGGCGGTGTTCTGGTCGGTGGCGATCACCAGGCCGCCGGCGTCCGGGATCGCCTTGCGGACCTCGCTCAGCCGCCGGTCGGCGGCCTGGAGCACGGCCGGGATCCACTCGCCCTGCGGGGCCAGCGCGGTCCGCCACGCCTGGGCGATCAGGTCCTTGGTCATCGGCTCGCCGAGCCGGGCCTCCAGCTCGTCGCCGGACTTCGTGCGCCAGCGCATGTTGCCGCTGTACGACAGGAAGATCACCGGACGGACGACGTGGTCGGCGAGCGCGTGCCCGTAGCCGTAGGTGTAGTCGGCGACCGACTTGCGGATGCCGTCACCGCCCGCCTCGTACTGGACGAACGGGATCGGGTTGGTGTCCGAGCGGAACGGCGTCCCGGTGAGCGCGAGCCGGCGGGCGGCCGGCTCGAAGGCCTCGAAGCAGGCCTCGCCCCAGGACTTCGAGTCACCGGCGTGGTGGATCTCGTCCATGATGACCAGCGTCTTGCGGGCCTCGGTCCGGTTGCGGTGCAGCATCGGGTTCACGCCGATGCCCGCGTAGGTGACCACGATGCCGTGGTACTCCCGGGAGAGCGGACCGGAGGAGTAGGCCGGGTCCAGCTTGATGCCTATCCGCGCGGCGGCCTCGGCCCACTGCTTCTTCAGGTGCTCGGTCGGTGCGACCACGGTGATCTGCTGGATCAGGTGGTTGTGGAGCAGGTACGAGGCCAGCGTCAGCGCGAAGGTGGTCTTACCGGCGCCCGGGGTGGCGACGGCGAGGAAGTCGCGGGGCTGGCTCTCGATGTACTTGTCCAGCGCCCCCTGCTGCCAGGCCCGGAGCTTGCCGGCGGTGCCCCAGGGGGCGCGGCCGGGGAACGCCGGCGACAGGTGGTGCGAGGAGGTCGGCGCGGCATGGCCGCTCGGCCGGACGGGCGCGTGCGGCTCGTCCGCGTCGGAGAAGAGCGGCATCGAGGAGGCGGCGGCAGTACTCACGGTCTCCGAGGGGGGATCATCGCAGGTCAGAGGCGGTTTGGCAGCCCCGTCCCGCGGTCGGGCGGCGATCGGGCAACCCACCCAGCCTACCGGGCCCGGCGCCGAACGGGCGGCCGGGGCGGGTCCGCGCGTGGCCCGCGCACGGCCCGCACGGCCGGAAAGCGACGTGACGCGCATCACATCGGAAAACCCGGGAAAGGCAGGTAATCGGAACCCCCCGGACCGTCTCTCATCCGGGTGAGGCCACCCCACCCTCCACAGCCGTCACAGGCCTCACACCAGCGAAGGGACCCCGCCGTGCACACCGTCGTCGAAGAGACCGTCCAGGCCCGCCTGATCCTCTCCCCCCACCGTTCCGCCCGGCTCCGGGTGACGCTGGCCTACGTGCCGGAGGATCCGCTCGCCGTCCGCATGGCCTTCCCCGCCGAGTTCTCGCTGGACGACCGGGCCGAGGCGGTCGGCCCCGACCACGGCGACGACATCGTCTGGGTCTTCGCCCGCGGGCTGCTCGCCGACGGCCTGGAGCTGCCCTCCGGGGCCGGCGACGTCCACGTCCGGCCCGCGCCCGGCCGGCGCACCATGGTCGAGCTGCGCGCGCCCGAGGGCACCGCGCTGGTCGGGTTCGACTCCGACGACCTGCGGAAGTTCCTGTGGCGCAGCCGGCTGGTCGTCCCGGAGGGCGAGGAGCACCTGCACCTGGACGCCGACCGCGCGCTCGCCGAGCTGCTCGGCTGAGCCGCGGGCCCTCGAACAGCAGGACCCGGACCAGCAGGACCCGGACCGGCAGGACCCGGACGGCGAAGGGCCCGGGGCGACGGCGGCCGCCCCGGGCCCTTCCCGGTCACGCTCCGGGCGACCGGTGCCGACCGGTGCCGACCGGCTACGACGAGAGCTTGCGCATCAACCGGACGCCCTGCGCCGGCGTCAGGTGCGGCAGGTACGCCTTGCCGATCGCCCGGGTGATGCTGGGCAGCGCCGCCGGGTCCGGGTAGGCCATGTACATCGGCCGGTACTCCGGCTGGAACTTCGCCTTGAACGCCAGCAGCGAGCGGAAGCCGTAGACCGGCTCCAGCACCCGGCCCAACCAGTCCAGGGTCTTCTGCAGCCCGGTGGGCGGTTCCTTCTCCGAGCGGGCCAGCGGTGCGCCGGAGAGCGAGAGGAAGCTCGCGCCCTCCTGCTTGAAGCCGAGCGCGGCGGAGGCGATCAGGAACTCGGTCACGCCGCGGAACCCGTCGGAGCGCCGGCGCATGAAGTCCAGCGTCCAGCCGACCGGCTCGCCGTTCTCGTAGACCGGCATCCAGCTGGTCAGCCCGTGCACGGTGCGGTCCTGGTCGACGGCGATCAGCAGCCGGACCGCCGGGTCGTCCAGCTCCTCCAGCCCGCCGAGGGTGAAGCCCATCTCGGGCAGCCCCTTCTCCGAGACCCACTCCTCCGAGATGGCCCGGATCTGCTCCTTCAGGGCGATCGGCGCCTCGTGGTACGACCACCACTCGGCGGTGATGCCCTGCTTGCCGGCCTTGTTCAGCGCGGTCCTGATGTCCTGCCACTTGCGGCCGGTGAAGGCCAGCTCGGGGAGGGCGACCACGGTGTCCTCGGCGACCTGCAGCGAGCGCCAGCCGAGTTGCTCGGCGGCGGAGCGCGTCTCCGGGGTGACGCTGTAGAAGCACGGCGTCCAGCCCCGGGCGTCGCAGTACCGGGCGAAGCCGGCCACCGCCCGGCGGCGCGCGTCCGGTGCGCCGAACGGGTCGCCGGTGGTCAGCGCGACGGTGTTCAGCACCCGGTAGGCGACGGCGGCCCGGCCGTCCTCGTCGAACCAGTAGTGGTTGCCGTCCCAGGTGGTGAGGAAGGAGAGCGACCCGCCGCCGTGCTCGGTGAGCAGCGCCCGGGCCCGGGTGGCGTCCTCGGCGTCCACGTGCAGCACCGGCCGCCGGAAGGCCAGCAGCAGCGCGGTCAGCGCGACCGCCCAGAAGGCGAGTCCGCAGTACGTCTCCAGGAACCGCGCGAACGGCCCGACCGCGATCGGGTAGTGCGGCATCAGGTCGTTGTACGCGGGCGGCAGGAACTGGGCCGGCAGCCCGGCGACCAGTCCGCGGAGGGTGGCCCCCGGTTCGAACTGGCCCGCCGTCAGCACGCCCAGGCCCGCGTACGCCGCGGAGGCGACGGCCAGCGCGCCGCCGACCACCAGGGCCAGCCGGCCGAGGACGGCGCGCGGCACCCGCAGCGGGAACCGCTTCCGGGTGGCCAGCAGCAGCGCGGTGGTGATCAGCGGCAGCAGCAGCGCCTCGACGAAGTACTGGAGGACGTCGCCCGAGCCGGTGCCGGTCTCGGTGAACAGCCAGACCAGCAGGGCGGTCCAGAGCAGCTCGGTGGCGATCGTGATCCGCCAGGCGAGCCGCAGACCGCGGCGCAGACCCTCGGCGAGCACCAGCAACAGGGCCGGGAACAGCGTGGCCATCAGCCGGGCCGGGGTGTCGAAGATCCGCTCGACGGCGTGTGCGCGGGCGCAGTCGTGGGCCGAGCGGGCGCAGAATTCGGCGACCTCGTCCGGGGTGAGGCGGTGCGAGAGGTAGATCTCGGAGAAGGTGTTGAACGGCCCGGCCGCGTTGTCGTACAGCGAGGCGATCATCGGCCCGAGCGCGGCGGCGACCAGGCAGAGTGCGACCAGCACCCGGGTCTCGGTGTGCGAGGAGCGGTGCGAGCGCAGGTGCGGCCGGCCCCGGCTCAGGAGCGCGCCGGCGGCCAGGCCGATCAGCGCGCCGGAGATCCGCTGGACGCTCTGCAGGTGGCCGACGTACAGGGTCATCACCAGCGGGACGAGCACCACCAGCAGGTGCAGCCGGCGCCGCCAGAGCACGGTCAGCCGGTAGCCGAGCACGCCGGCCAGGGCGAACAGGCCGGTCACCGGTCCGATGGCGGTCTGCTCGGCGGCGGCCGCCCACTGGTCGTCGGCCCGTGCGGCGACCGCGCTCAGCCCGCTGCCGAGCAGGGTGCCCAGCAGCTGCCCGACGACCAGGACGGCGAGCGTGCGCGGCCGGCCGAGCCTGCTCTCCGCGACCGGGCCGAGCAGGAGCAGCAGCAGGCTGGTGGAGATGTACGAGCCCGCGCTCGCGCACCAGAACAGCGAGGTGACCGGCGCCCACCAGTGGCCCTCGGCCAGGGTCGGCAGGCCGACGCCGGCCTTGGCCAGCACGCCCCGGGAGGCGCCGTGCGCCAGGCTGCCGGAGGCACCGCCGACCGCCCAGAGGACGGCGAGCAGGGTGAGGGTCAGCGGCGCCGCGCGCAGCCGGGCGACGATCCGGGCGGCGGCCGCCCGGACGGGCCGCCGACCGGGCCGGGTGTCCGGCGCCGGGGACTTCGGCGCGGGGGTCCTGGGCCCGGAGGGCTCGGGTGCCGGGCCGTCCGACGCCCGGACGCCGGGAGCCCGGGCGGGCTGCACCGGAACGCCCTGGGCCGAGACGGCGGGCTCGCCCCGGTCGGCGAACAGGGCCGAGGCCGCCCCCAGCCGGATCACCGGATCAGCCCGGTCTGTTGCGCCATCCAGGGCAACTGGTCGACGATGCCCGGCCGGAAGATGATCCAGCCGTGCCCGCCGGGCATCAGGTCGAATTTGGCGTTCATCCCCGCATCCAGTGCCGCCTTGTACACCTTCTCCTGCTGCGGACGGAACTCGTTGTCGGTGCGGCCGACCACGATCGCGGCCGCGGTGTCCGGGAACTTCCTGGCGGCCATCACCTGGAGCGGGTCGATGGCGTTGAACTTCGCCTCGTCACCGTCGAAGGCCGCCGCGACGGTCTGCGCGCGGGTCCCCAGGGTGGGCTCGTCCTGGCCGGCCATGTCCAGGAACGATCCGTAGACCTCGGGGGCGTTGACGGCGAGCTGGAGCGCGCAGGTGCCGCCCATCGAGGCGCCGCCGATCACCCAGGACTTCCGCCCCTCGGCCGCCTGGAGGTTGGCGCGCACCCAGTCGGGCACGTCCTGGGCCAGGTAGGTCTGCGTGTTGGCGATCTTGGAGTCGAAGCAGAGCGTGTTGGTCCAGGTCGACCCCAACTGGTCGGGCATCACCACGATCGGCGCCAGGCCCTGGTGCTGGGCGGCGAAGGCGTCGAGCGCCTCGTTGACCTGGCCGGCCAGCACCCAGTCGCCCGGGGTCCCGGGCTGGCCGGAGACGAGCACCACGACCGGGAGCAGCGGTCGGGGGCTGGCCTGGTAGGCCGGCGGCAGGTAGACGTACGCGTCGCGGGCCTTGAAGCCGGACTTGGTCCCCGGGATCGGGACGGTGGAGACCGTGCCCTTCGCCGGCAGCCCCGGCGGGGCCGTCCAGACCTCCTCCATCACCTTGCCGGGCGGGGGGCTCACGGTCGTGGCGGCCTTGGCCGTGGTCAGCTCCTGGGTCTTGGAGAGCCAGGGCGCGAGCATGACGCGGCCGGTCGGGAACTGGTCGAAGCCCCGGTTCACCTGGGAGGAGGCCATCAGCAGCACGAGCGACCCGGCGCCGGTCGCCAGGAGCTTGCGCCGCAGCGCCGTGCCGGGCATCCGGAAGGCGGCCAGGCTCAACCCGAGCAGGGCGACGGCGATCCACCAGGTGATGTACCGGGGCAGCCCCTCGGGGAAGGGGTGCCACCAGCCGTCGACCACGATGTCCAGCAGCAGGCTCGCCGCGGCGGCGGTGAGCAGCGCGACCGGGAGCCGGCGGCGCCACCAGGTGCGGCTGCGCGCCAGCAGGGCGAGGACGAGCAGGGAACCCCAGCCGGCCGCCAGGATGGCGTACGGGATCGGGCCGCGGGTCAGCGGCCAGTCGATCGGGTTCCAGGTCAGGGCGAGGGAGACGGAGGTCATACGTTCTTTCCCGGCTGCTTGGTGTCGGCCAGGAAACCGTAGGCGACCACGTTTCCCTGGTAGCCGCGGTCCTCGCTGTACCCACCGCCGCAGGTGATCACCCGCAGCTGTGCGTCGGCGGCCTGGCGGTACACCCGGTCGTCCGGGAAGTCCTTTCGGTCGTGCACTTCGATGGCGTAGAGCTGGTAGACGGCGGTGCGGCCGTCCTCGCGGAGGATCTCGATCCGGTCGCCGCGGTGGAGCGCGCCCAGGTCGTAGAAGACGGCGGGCCCGCTGTCGTTGTCGACGTGTCCGGCGAGGATGGCGGTGCCCCGCTGTCCGGGGGAGGCCCCGCCGCGGTACCAGCCGGCGAGGTTGCGGTCGGACTCCGGCGGGGTCTGGAGGTGTCCGTCCCGGTCGAGGCCGAGGCCGGTGACCGGGGCGTCGAGCCGGACGGAGGGGATCCGGATCCGGGTCGGCGTCGAGGGTCCGAGCGGGGGCACCACGGAGACCGGGGCGAAGCCCGAGAGGGCCTGCCCCGCTCCGGGGGCCGGGGGGAGGTCGCCGTGACCGCCGTCGTTCAGCAGCCACGCACCCAGCACGAGCGCGGCCCCGACGGCCAGAGTGCCCGGCCACGGGCTCCTGCTCTGCTGGGCGCCCACCGGCGCTCCCCTCTGCTGACGAGGAACCGGTTGCCGGTTCCTGGAAGTTTTCTGAGAGCAATGCAACCGGATCGGACCTTATGCCACATCCATACGACGGTCGTACTTGCTCCCCCCGTTCGGCAGGGTCCGGCGGGCCCCAGCTGGTCCGAGCGGGTGAAATGTCACCACAAGGACACCGGCCCGCCACCTGGCGGACGCCGGTTACCGCGACGACCTCTTCCTCGGACACTCAGGAACACCGTCCTGGTTGCATCGTTCGGGCGATCAGTTCCGACCGTTCGTGGTGAACCGTCGACCGAACTTGATCACATGCCATGCTGACCCCGTTCACAGGCCTATCACCGCACTTGTCTGACCGGCCCGCTGTCCGCCTCCGGACAGCCGTGCCCGCCGGCCGTGCCCCGCCTGGTGTGCCCCGCCTCCCCGCGCACGCCCCACGAACGGAGTGACCATGGACGCTCTCTCCCGCCGCACCCTGCTGGCCGCGGGTGCCGCCGGCGCAGCCGCCCTCGCGGCCGGCTGCGGCCGGACCGACGCCGGCGGGCTGACGGGCACCCCGGAGCCGCTGCCGGCCACCCCCGGGGTCGACCAGGCCGGGCCCCCGACCGAGGCCGCGAAGCCACCGGTCACCGTGATCGGCGACGGCTCCACCTCCGACACCGGCCCGCAGCCGAACCAGCCCACCGCCGAACCGCTCGGGCTCGGCGGGCGCCCGCCCCAGTTCGTGGTCTTCTCCTGGGACGGCGCCGGCGAGCTCGACAACGGGCTGTTCGCCCGGTTCCGCCGGCTCGCCACGGAGCACAACGCCTCGATGACCTTCTTCCTCAGCGGGCTGTACCTGCTGCCCGAGTCCAAGAAGGACCTCTACCGCCCCCCGCAGCACAAGGTCGGCGCCTCCGACATCGGCTACCTGAGCGACCAGCACATCCACGACACGCTGGAGAACCTGCACGGCGCCTGGCTGGAGGGCCACGAGATCGGCACCCACTTCAACGGCCACTTCTGCGGCGCCACCGGCGTCGGCCAGTGGTCGCCGGAGGAGTGGGACCACGAGATCCAGCAGGCGATGGACTTCGTCACCAACTGGCGGACCACCACCGGCTTCACCGACCTGCCGGCGCTGCCCTTCGACTACCGCAAGGAGCTGATCGGCAGCCGCACCCCCTGCCTGGAGGGCCAGCGCAACCTGCTGCCCACCGCCGTCAAGCGCGGATGGCGCTACGACAGCAGCGGCAACGGGACGCAGATCTGGCCCCAGAAGATCCAGGGCGGCGCGCTCTGGGACCTCCCCCTGCAGTCCATCCCCTTCCCCGGGCACACCTTCCAGGTGCTCTCGATGGACTACAACATCATGTTCAACCAGTGCGGCAGCAACACCAAGGCCGACCCGGCGCTCCACCCCGGGTACCAGACCCAGGCCCGGGACGCCTACCTGATGGGGTTCGAGCGGGCGTACACCACCAACCGGGCGCCGTTCGTCATCGGCAACCACTTCGAGGAGTGGAACGGCGGCATCTACATGAACGCCGTCGAGGACGTGCTCAAGGCGATCGCCGGCCGCCCGGAGGTCCGGCTGGTCTCGTTCCGGCAGCTGGTCGACTGGCTGGACGCGCAGGACCCGGCGGTGCTGCGCAAGCTGCAGAGCCTCGCCGTCGGCCAGGCCCCGGCCGGCGGCTGGGAGACCTTCCTCGGCTCCCCCGCCCCGGCCCCCGCCCCGGCACCGGCCGCCGTCGGCTGAACCGGCCCCTGCGGACCGGGCGGCCCGTCAGATCCGGACCGGGTCGGCCTTCCGGACCCGGCCGGAGACGAGCGCGCCGAGCAGCGCCACCCCGGTCATGACCAGGAAGATCACCGCGAACGCGGTGGTCGTCCCGGTCCCCCCGGCCCCGTCGTGGGCGGCGGTCACCGAGCCGCCGCCCAGCGCCGAGAACAGCACCCCGGACAGCCCCACCAGCAGCACGTTGCCGAGGGCGTCGCTCATCTGCAGCGAGGCCGAGTTGGCCCCGGCGTCCTGCGGCGCCGACAGCTTCATCATCAGCACGCTGACACTCGCCACCGTCAGCCCCATGCCGATCCCGCCGACGCCCCAGGCGACCGCCGCCACCCAGACCGGCACCTCCGGGACCAGCACCAGCGCGGCCCCCGCGATCGCCACCGCGGTCAGCACGAACCCGCCCCGGATCATCGCCTCGCGGTACCGCTCGGCCCGGGGCCGGCCCTGGAGCCAGGAGCCCAGCGCCCAGGAGAGCCCGCCGCTGGTCAGGGTGAGCCCGGCCAGGGTCGGCGAGAGGTCCCGCTCGGTCACCATCATCAGCGGGATGAACGCCTCGGCCGCGAAGAACGCCCCGGCGGCCACCCCGCGCAGCAGGATCACCGTCGGCAGCCCGCGCCCGGCCCGCAGCGTCCCGGTCGGCAGCAGCCCCAGCACGGCCGGGAGCAGCAGCGCCGCACCGGCCGCCGCAGGCAGCAGGCCGAGCAGGTCCAGCCGCTGGCCCGCGTACTGCAGCAGGGCCGCACCGAGCGCGGCCATCGCGGCCAGCACCGTCCGGCGCCGGTCGAACGCGGCGCCCTTCGGCAGCGGCTGTTCCCGCTCCGACCGGCGCAGCGCCGGACCCATCACCGCCAGCGGCAGCAGGATCAGCGCCGGCACGGCCAGGAACACCCAGCGCCAGCCGAGGTGCTGGGTGACGGCCCCGGAGACCACCGGACCGATGATCGAGGGCAGCACCCAGGCCGACGAGAAGGCCGCGAACACCGCCGGCCGCAGCCGCTCCGGGTAGGCCCGGCCGACCACCACGTACAGCGCGACGATCACCAGCCCGCCGCCCAGACCCTGGACCGCCCGGCCCCCCACGAAGATCCACATCCCGGGCGCCGCACCGGCCACCACCAGGCCCGCGCCGAACACCGCGATGCCGGTGAAGAGCGGCTGGAGCGGCCCGCGCCGGTCGCACCACTGGCCGGAGACGACCAGCGCGAACAGCGTCGTGGTGAAGTAACCGGAGAACGCGAAGGCGTACAGCCCGATCCCGTCCAGCTCACGGGCGGCCACCGGCATCGCGGTGTTGACCGCCGTCGCCTCGAAGGCCAGCAGCAGCACCACCGACACGATGCCGAGGGTGAGCGCACGGTAGCGGCTGCCGAGGACCCCTCCACCGGGGTCGGTCGGTATCGGGACGTGGTCAGGGTCGACCGAGGTGGGGGAGGCTGTGGTCATACGTACTACCGTAAGCCCCGTACGCCCCGTTGATACCTGACCGTGGTCGTCACCCGCCTCCGCCGTCGGTCCTAGGACCGACGTCCCGATCGAGGCCCTTGTCGATGCGCGGGCCGGCGACTCAGTGCAGCACCTTGAGGCCCACCACGCCGGAGACGATCAGGAGCAGGCAGCCGATCCGCGCCGCGGTCACCGCGTCGCCCAGCACGGCCATCCCGTACACGGCCGTCCCCACCGCGCCGATACCGACCCAGACCGCGTAGCCGGTACCGATCGGGATCGAGCGCATCGCGTACGCCAGTCCGCCCATGGACAGCGCCAGCGCCACCCCGAAGACGACGGTCGGAACCAGCCGGGAGAAGCCCTTCGACGACTCCAGGGCGACCGCCCACACGGTCTCCAGGACGCCGGAAACGATCAGAACGAGCCAAGCCATGACGGTCGTACCTCCGCAGTCAGCAGCGGCCGGGTTGCCGCTGTGCTGCGCCGTCTTGTCGTCACCGGGTACGACGCGCTCGTCCGGGGCGGCCGGAAGGGGCCACCTGTCTTCGACCGTAGCACACCCCGCCACACAGAATTTACAAATGGATATTGACGTTCCACTGCTCATTCCGCCAAACTGAATTCACCAACACGGCGAACGACGACAAGGAGTCGGACATGGACAGGAAGACGGTGGCCTCCGCGCCCCGCACCTGCGCCGCCGCTCCCCGGTGTTGTCGCGCCTGTCGCTGCTGCCGCCGCGCCTGATCGCCGCCGCAGTCCAGTCTCACCCCACGGCCGTGTGCCCGAGTGGTTTAGGGAACCGCCTGCAAAGCGGTTTACACGGGTTCGATTCCCGTCATGGCCTCCACCAAAAGAATTGCCGGTCGGCGCCCGATAGGCCGACCGGCAATTCTTCATGCTTTTTCACGGCTTTTCCGGGCCGATTTTCCGACGAATTCCCCGTCGTGCCCCGGCCTTGCCCCGAGCATTCCCCGTTCGCGGTCCCGTTGGCCGTCCCGGGCTCCGGGAGCCCGGGCGGCGGACCCGGAAGCCGGCTCCGCCGCCCCCGGGGCTCAGCCGGTGACGGCGTCCTCGGGCCGGATCGGCAGCCGGCCGACCGGCAGCCCGGTGGCCGCGCGGACGGCGGCGGCCACCGCCGCCGGGGCCGTCACGGCGGGGACGGCACTGACCGCCTTGGCACCGAACGAGGCGACCACGTCACGCTCCTCCAGCAGTGCGGCGATCCGGATCTCCGGGGTGTCCAGCGCGGTCGGCAGCCGGTAGCCGGTCAGCGAGGGGTTGAGCAGCAGGCCCCCCTCGGTCCGCAGCTCCTCCAGCAGCGCCAGGCCGACGCCCTGGGCGACGCCCGCCTCGATCCGGTCCTCGATCTGGCGCGGGTTCAGCGCCCTGCCGACGTCCTGGGCGACGGTCATCTCGACCACCCGGACGGCGCCGAGCTCGATGTCCACGTCCACCACCGCGCGCATCGCGCAGAACGCGATCGACACGAAGGCGTCGCCCTGGCCGGCCTCGTTCAGGGGCTCGGTCGGATGCGGGCGGCACTGCGCCGTGGCCCAGAGCTCCTTGCCCTCCAGCGCCTCCGCGACCGGCATGCCGAGCACCCCGTCGTACGAGGTGATCTTGCCGTCGGCGATCTGCAGCAGCTCCACCGACATGCCGAAGTTGGCGGCGATCGGCTGGAGCAGCTGGTGGCGGACCATCAGCGCGGCCCGCTCGACCGCGCCGCCGGAGACCCAGGTGTGCCGGCCGCGGGCGGACGGCCCGGCCACCGACTGGTCGCTGTCGGCCGGCGCGATGTAGACCTCGCTCACGCCGAGCACCGTCTGGACGATCTGCCGGGCCAGCGTCGCGAAGCCGTGGCCCGCGTCGACCGCCGCGCAGATCACCGTCGCGTGGTCGCCGCTGACCCGGACGGTCGCGGTGGAGACCTCGTCCTCGCCCTCGGCGCCCAGCATGTGCACCATGCCCAGCGCGTAGCCGATCCCGCGCCGCACCGCCGCCGGGTCGCCGGCGCCGCCGGGCCCGCCCGGCAGCAGCCACTCGGCGTCCGGGTCGTCCACCGGCAGGGCCGGCAGCGGCTCCTCGGCGACCGCCTCCAGCAGCGCGCTCACCGGGGCCGGGCAGGTGACGGCCTGTCCGGTGGGCAGCGGATCACCGGTGGCCATCACGTTGCGGCGGCGGATCTCCACCAGGTCGACGCCGATCCGGGCGGCCAGCTGGTCCAGCTGCGACTCGTAGGCGAAGCAGGTCTGGAGCGCGCCCTCGCCGCGCATCCGGCCGGCCGGCGGGTTGTTGGTGCGCACCGCCCAGGCGTCCACGAAGACGTTGGGGCAGTTGTACGGGCCCACCGAGAAGGCGGCGGCGGCGGCCAGCGCCTCGGCGGAGACGTCCGCGTAGGCGCCGCCGTCCAGCAGGATCTGCGCCTCGACCTTGACCAGCCGGCCCTCGGCGTCGGCGTGGTGGCGGTAGCGCAGCAGGGCCGGGTGGCGCGAGGTGTGGGTGTGGAAGGACTCCTCGCGGGTGAGCGTCATCTTCACCGGGCGGCCGGTGCGCAGCGCCAGCAGCGCCATGGTGACCTGGAAGGAGAGGTCCTCGCGGTCGGAGGTGGCGCCGGGCACGCCCGTCACCACCAGCCGGACCCGGTCCGGCTCCAGACCGAGGCAGGCGGCGGTCCGGTCGCGGTCGCCGTGCGGATCGGTGGAGGACAGGTGCAGCTCGACGCCGCCGTCCGGACGCGGCACGGCCAGGCCGGCCTCCGCGCCGAGCGGCGCGGGGTCCTGCCGGCCGACCTGGTACAGGCCCTCGACCACGACCTCGCCGACCGCCTCCGGGTCGCCGGTGCGCAGCGGCAGGTGGCGGAAGAGGTTGCCGTCCGGGTGCAGCGGCGGGGCGGTGAAGGACTGCTCGGGGTCGGTGACGGCGTCCAGCGGCTCGTAGTCGACGGCGATCAGGCCGACCGCGAGCCGAGCGGTGTCGGGGTGGTCGGCCGCGACGGCGGCGACCGGCTCGCCGTGGTGGCGGACCACGCCGGCGGCCAGCACCGGGCGGTCGGCGACGATCGGCCCGGCCGGGGCGCCGTCGGGGCTGCCGTCCGGCCCGGCGGGCAGGTCGGCGGCGGTGACCACGGCGTGCACGCCGGGCAGCGCGAGCGCGGCCGAGGTGTCGATGCCGCGGATCCGGGCGTGCGGATGCGGCGAGCGCAGGACCGCGCCCCAGAGCAGGCCCTCGGCCCAGAGGTCCGCGGCGTACGGGTAGATGCCGAGCGCCTTCGGCAGGGCGTCGCTGCGCAGCGGGGAACTGCCCAGGCCGAACGGCTCCGCCGCACCGCCCTGGTCGCCGTCCTGCTGGGGTGCTGCGCCGATGTCGGTAGGCGACGTCATGATGCGTGGTCGTCCTCGGGGAGCCGGATGCCGTGGGCGGGGGTGGCGCCGTACGGGACGCCGGCGGGGGCGGCGCCCTCGGCCGGGGCACCGTGCGGGGGCGCGGGGACGTACGGCGTGCCGTGCGCGGGGGTGCCGTCGTAGCCCGGGTTCGGGAAGCCCTGGCCGTCGTAGCCCGGGAGCGGGGTGCCGTGGGCCGGGGTGCCGTGCACCGGAGCGGTCTCGTACACCGGGCCGTCGTACGGCGAGGCGTTGTCGTAGCCGGGCTGCTGCGGGTAGCCGCCCGCCTCGGGGTAGCCGCCGGGTCCGGGCAGGTAGGTGCCGTGGGCGGGGGTGGTGCCCGGGTAGGGCTGCTCGGGGTAGCCCGGGGCCGGGTAGTAGCCGGTGCCGTCGCCGGCGGGCGGGGCGGGGACGTCGCGGATCGGGGCGAGCACGGTGGTGTCGTACACGCCGGTGTCGTAGCCGCCCTGGCCGTCGGGGACGCCGTACTGCATGCCGACGCCGACGCCGGTCCCGGCGGTGGTCGGGGTCTCCTCGACCGGCGGCTGCGGGACGTGCTCGATCCAGACGTCGTCGGTGTACACCGGCAGGTCGCCGGCGGCCGTCGCGGCGGGCGCGGCTGCGGGCGGTCCGGGGACCGGCTCCGCGGCCGTCGGGGCGGGCGCGGCGGCGGGTGCGGCCTCCGCGGCGGTCGCCGTCCCCTCCGCCGGTTCGCCGTCCGAGGCGCGCGCGTCGGCGACCGTCTGCACGGCGGCCAGCACGCCCCGGTACCCGGTGCAGCGGCAGAGGTTTCCGCAGAGCGCCTGACGCGCCTCGACCTCGGTGGGCCGGTGGTTGCGCTGGAGCAGGTCGTGCACGGCCATCGCCAGGCCGGGCGTGCAGTAGCCGCACTGCACCGCGCCGGACTCGGCCAGGGCCTGCTGGACGTCGCTGGCGCCGCCGGCTGCGGACAGCCCCTCGACGGTGTTGATCTCGCTGTCCTGGGCCAGCGCGGCGGGCACCAGGCAGCCGGCCACCAGCTGCCCGTCCACCTGGACCGAGCAGGCTCCGCACTCGCCCTGCTCGCAGCCGTCCTTGGCACCGGCCAGGCCGAGCCGCTCGCGCAGCACGTAGAGCAGGCTCTCGCCGATCCAGGCGTCGGTGACGGGCCGTTCGAAGCCGTTGACCCGCAGGGTGTACGAGGTGCAGGGGCGCAGCTCGCGGCTGACCTGCGGCGCGTGGTCCAGGGGGCTCGCGTCGAGGGTCTCGATGGGGTGGTCTGTGGTCACTTGAGCGCCCTTCCCAGTGCCCGGCGGGCCAGCACCGATACGGTACGCCGCAGCCGCACCGCGGCCGCGCTCGGCCCCTCGGTGACGGCCTCCCAGGAGCCCTCGGCGCCGTAGCTGTCGGGCACGCAGGCGGCGGCCACGTACTCGCCGAAGGCGGCCGTCGCGGCGGGGTCGATCTCCCGCGAACCGTCCCAGTCGATGCAGCCGGCGACCCAGGCCTCGGCCTCCAGCGGTCGCAGCGGCACCGGGGCGACGGCACCGACGGCGCAGCGGACGGCGCGCCGGGCGGGGTCGAGGACGAGGGCGACCGAGGCGGTGGCGCGGGCCGGGCCGCTGCGGCCGGTGGCCTTGAGGTAGACCTGCGGGGCGTGCAGCAGCGGGACGCGCACCCAGGTGAGCAGTTCGCCGGGGCGCACCGGGTCGAGGCCGGTGAGCAGGTGGCTGACCGGGACCTCGCGGGTGGCGCCGGCCCGGGCGAGGGTGACGCTGGCCTCCAGCGCGGCGAGCACCGGGAGGGTGTCGCCGGCCGGGGCGGCGGTGGCGATGTTGCCGCCGAGGGTGCCGACGTTGCGGACCTGCGGCGGTCCGGCGGTGCGGGCGGCGTCGGCGAGCGCGGGGATCAGCGCCGCGAAGTCGGGGCGGTCCATCCGTGCGTGGGTGAGCCCGGCCCCCAGGACGGCGGTGCCGCCGTCCTCGTAGCGCCAGCCGCGGAGTTCGGTGATCCGGCCCAGGCCGACCAGGGCGGCGGGGCGCAGCCGCCCGGCGTTGACGGCCTCCATCAGGTCGGTGGCGCCGGCCACCGGCACCGCGGCCGGGTGGGAGGCCAGCGCTTCTACGGCCTCGTCGAGGGAGGCCGGCAGCATGATCGTCCGGTTCACCTGGGTCCCACCGTGCTCCACTTGCTCATCGATCGCCTGCCGCCCGCGGCCCTCGGCCGGGGTGTCCGCTGCGGCAGTCCGGCCTGGCCCGTAGGGTACGGGCGATCGGGCCGGGTTGGGCAACTCTGGCACACAATGCTCGATGATCATTCCGGGTCGGGCGAACGGTACTGCCCGATTGGGACCGATACCGGGCGGTATCTGCTCCGGTTCGATACGAACCGGAGTAGATGTTCATCTCTTCTTGACGTCCGACGACCGCTCAGAAGTTCCCGCCCGCCACACCCGCCCGGCACGCCCCGCGCGCCGCGCCCGCCCGCGGGGTCCCGCCGGCTGCGGGACCCCACGTCCGGGCCGCCCCGTCAGACCAGCGGCGGAAGCCCCTCGATCGGCCGTCCCAGCACCCCGGGCCACTTCTGCCAGGGGTGCGGACCGCCGGCCGGCCGGTACTCGACGCCGAGCGCGTCCAGCACCTCCCGGTGGGCCTCCATCCGCTGCTCGAAGCCGGCGAAGTCGCGCTCCGCGGGATCGGCCGGCAGCGCGGACCAGGCGACCTCGGCGAAGGCCACGAGCCGGGGGAAGGCCCGGTAGTCGATGTCCCGGGCGCTGTCCATGAACTCGCTCCACAGGTTGGCCTGGGTGCCGATCACCCGCCGGGCGGCCACCTCGTCGAGCTGCGCCGGCACCGGCTCGAAGCGGTAGACGTCCTCCAGGGTCCGGACGAAGCCGACCGGGATCGGCTCGTCCTCCCCCGAAGCCTGCCGGTGGTCCAGGTAGACGTGCTGCTCGGGGCACATCACCACGTCGTGCCCGGCCTCGGCGGCGGCGATCCCGCCGCCGTAGCCGCGCCAGGAGGAGACCGCGGCGCCGGGCGCCAGTCCGCCCTCCAGGATCTCGTCCCAGCCGATCAGCCGGCGGCCCCGCTCGGCGAGCCAGCCGTCGAAGTGCCGGATGATGTGGCTCTGCAGCTCGTCCTCGTTGGCCAGGCCGAGTTCGCGGATCCGCGCCTGCGCGGCGGCGCTCTCCTTCCACTGCTCCTTGGGGCACTCGTCGCCGCCGAGGTGGACGAACTCGGACGGGAAGAGCTCCAGGACCTCCTCCAGCACCCCCTCGAAGAACCGGAGGGTGGCCTCGGAGGGGTTGAGCACGTTCTGGCTGACGCCCCAGTCGGTCCAGACCCCGAGCGCCGCGGTGTCCACCACATCGGTGTTGCCCAGCTCGGGGTAGGCGACCACGACGGCCTGGGTGTGGCCCGGCAGGTCGATCTCCGGGACGACGGTGACGCCCCGTTCGGCGGCGTAGGCGACGATCTCGCGGAGGTCGTCCTGGGTGTAGAAGCCGCCGTGCGGGCGGTCGTCGCGGCGCTCGCCGGCCCGGAAGCCGACCATCGAGCGCTCGCGCCAGGAGGCCAGCTCGGTGAGCCGCGGGTAGCGCTTGATCTCGACCCGCCAGCCCTGGTCGTCGGTCAGGTGCAGGTGCAGCACGTTGAGCTTGTGCGCGGAGAGCTGGTCCACGAAGCGGAGCACGTCGGACTTGGGCAGGAAGTGCCGGGCGACGTCCAGCAGGACGCCGCGCCAGCCGAACCGCGGCGCGTCCTCGATGTCGGTGCCGGGCAGCACCCAGCCGGCGGAGCGCAGCGGAGCGCGCCGGTAGGCGTCCGGGCCGAGCAGCCGGCGCAGCGTCTGGGCGCCCCGGAGCGCGCCTGC
>NZ_JBHXKE010000029.1:2909-5914 GCF_042722765.1 Kitasatospora sp. NPDC058406 | reverse complement strand
GATCACGGCGTGGCCGGGGCGCACCGATAGCCGGTACGCCTCGCCGGCCAGCGTCTCGTCGAGGACCAGTTCGACTCCCTCCCCGGGCCGGCCCGGGGCCAGCGGAAGGCCGGTGGCGGCGGCCAGTGAGGAGCGCAGCCACCGTTCGGCCCCGGCCAGCGCCGGCGGCGCGGTCAGGGTGGTGGTCTGGTCGAGGGAGAAGTCCTGGTCCGGGAGGCGGACGGAGCTCAAGGGGGCGGGTATGAGGTCCATTCCGCCATCCTGCCCCCGGCCCGGCCACGGGCATAGACCAGTTTGCAAAATGGTCCAGACCTCACATGCGGGGCAGGCCGCTACTTGTCGTCGCCGCCCTGCGGCTTGCCGATGCCGTCGTAGATCTCCTTGCACATCGGACACACCGGGTACTTCTTCGGGTCGCGCCCGGGCACCCACACCTTGCCGCACAGCGCCACCACGGGGGACCCGGAGAGCGCGCTCTCCATGATCTTGTCCTTCTGGACGTAGTGGGCGAAGCGCTCGTGGTCGCCGTCCCCGTTGGACACCTGCGGGACGGGCTCGACCAGGGTGCCGGTGCCGAGGCCGCGCTCGGGCTCAAGAGTGCTCATAGGTGCCAAGTCTATGGGCGCCCCGCAAAACCGGGCCAGTGTCGCGACGGGAGCCGCTCCGGTCAGTTCAGGGTGGGGTCGTCGGGGTACGTCGCGAGCAGCGCCATCGGACCGCGCTGGCGGCGCAGCACCGCGCGCCAGAGCCGTTCCGGCTCCGGGCTGGAGATGTCCCCCGGCTCGCAGTCCACCAGGTACCAGGCGCCGCTGGTGACCTCGGACTCCAGCTGCCCGGGCGCCCAGCCCGCGTACCCGGCGAAGATCCGCAGCGCCCCGAGCTCGCCGGCCAGCACCTCGGGCGGCGCCTCCAGGTCGACCAGGCCGATCGCGCCGTGCACCCTCCGCCAGCCGAGCGGTTCGCCGGTGCCCGGCTCCCCCGGCGCCACGGCCAGCCCGAGCGCCGAGTCCAGCGCCACCGGTCCGCCCTGGAACACCACGGCCGGCTGCCCCACCAGCACGCCCCAGCCGTCCAGCACGCTGCCCACCTCGATCGGCGTCGGCCGGTTGAGGACCACACCGAGCGCCCCCTCGACGTCGTGGTCGAGGAGGAGCACCACCGCCCGGGCGAAGTTCGGATCGGTGAGCACGGGCGTCGCGACGAGCAAGCGGCCGGTGTGGGACCGGCCTCCGTGCGAATGGGCCGCCGTCATGCCTCACATGATCCCGCAGACCCCCGGGGGCGGACACCCGAAACCGGGGACCGGCCGAGGACCCGCAGGGCAATCGGCGGTCCGCCGGGCCGACACCCGGTCGACACCCGGCGAACACGCGGCGAACACCCGTACGGGCGTACCGGCGCGCGGCCCGCGGCCCGGGGAGAGCACCATCACGGGAGAGGCTCACGGGAACCGTCGGCGCGACCACTACCATCTACTGATGGTGGACGCCCCTCCACGGTGCCGACTCGGTCACGCCGGGGGCCCGACTCGTCCGTGAAACGGTCCACCGCACGGCTCCTCGCAGAGCCCCACCCACTCCTCTGGCACCCCGGATTGCGAGAACGATGACCGACGACGTCCTGCTGGTCCACGGCGGAAACCCGCTCGAAGGCGAGATCCGCGTCCGCGGTGCGAAGAACCTGGTCCCCAAGGCCATGGTCGCCGCCCTGCTCGGCCAGGGACCCAGCAGACTGCGCAACGTCCCGGACATCCGCGACGTCAAGGTGGTCCGCGGTCTGCTCCAGCTGCACGGGGTCACCGTGCGCACCGGCGACGAAGAGGGTGAGCTGATCCTCGACCCGTCCCACGTGGAGAGCGCCAACGTCGCCGACATCGACGCGCACGCGGGCTCCTCGCGGATCCCGATCCTCTTCTGCGGCCCGCTGCTGCACCGGCTCGGCCACGCCTTCATCCCGGGCCTCGGCGGCTGCGACATCGGCGGCCGGCCGGTCGACTTCCACTTCGAGGTGCTCCGCCAGTTCGGCGCGACCATCGAGAAGCACCCGCAGGGCACCTACCTGGTGGCCCAGCAGCGGCTGCGCGGCACCCGGATCGAGCTGCCCTACCCGTCGGTCGGCGCCACCGAGCAGGTGCTGCTCACCGCCGTCCTCGCCGAGGGCGTCACCGAGCTGCGCAACGCCGCCATCGAGCCGGAGATCGTCGACCTGATCTGCGTGCTGCAGAAGATGGGCTCGATCATCTCGATGGGCACCGACCGCACCATCCTGATCACCGGCGTCGACGAGCTGAACGGCTACAACCACCGCGCGCTGCCGGACCGCCTGGAGTCCGCCTCCTGGGCCTGCGCGGCCCTGGCCACCAAGGGCGACATCTACGTCCGCGGTGCCCGCCAGCTGGAGATGATGACCTTCCTCAACACCTTCCGGAAGGTCGGCGGCGCCTTCGAGGTGGACGACGAGGGCATCCGGTTCTGGCACCCGGGCGGCGAGCTCAAGGCGATCGCCCTGGAGACCGACGTGCACCCGGGCTTCCAGACCGACTGGCAGCAGCCGCTGGTGGTCGCGCTGACCCAGGCGGCCGGCCTGTCCATCGTCCACGAGACGGTGTACGAGTCGCGGCTCGGATTCACCGGCGCGTTGAACCAGATGGGTGCCCACATCCAGCTCTACCGCGAGTGCCTGGGCGCCACCCCGTGCCGCTTCGGCGCCCGCAACTTCCTGCACTCCGCGGTGGTCTCCGGGCCGTCCAAGCTGATGGGCTCCGAGCTGGTCATCCCGGACCTGCGCGGCGGCTTCTCGTACCTGATCGCGGCGCTGGCGGCCGAGGGCACCTCGACCGTGCACGGCATCGACCTGATCAACCGCGGCTACGAGAACTTCATGGACAAGCTGCGCGACCTCGGCGCCCACGTCGAGCTGCCCAACGGACTCCCGAGCGAGCAGCTGGTCGGCGCCTGACCGGTCCGGGGGGCGCCCCCCCGCGGCCCCCCGCGGGAGGGCGGGGC
>NZ_JBHXKE010000029.1:0-2899 GCF_042722765.1 Kitasatospora sp. NPDC058406 | reverse complement strand
CCTATAACTTCAGGCACACGCTGCCCCACCGCGCCCCCCCCGTCCAGCGCCCCACCGCCCCCCCGCGCGCGCCGGTGGCGGGCGCCGCCCCGGCCCGCCGCCCGCCCCCGGGCGCCCCACGGCGAGAGGCCGGGCCCCCCTCACGGGGAGCCCGGCCTCTCAGGCGTTCAAGGGGTGGTTCAGGCGCCCTTGGCGGCTTCCTTCAGCTTGGAGCCGGCGCTGACCTTGGCGCTGTAACCCTCGGGGATCTGGATCGGCTCGCCGGTCTGCGGGTTGCGGGCGGTGCGGGCGGCGCGGTGGGTGCGCTCGAAGGTCAGGAAACCGGGGATGGTGACCTTCTCGTCGCCCTTGGCGACGACCTCGCCGACGATCTCGGCGAAGGCGGCCAGAACGGCGTCGGCGTCCTTGCGGGTCACCTCGGCGCGCTCGGACAGCGCGGCCACCAGCTCACTGCGGTTCATGTGTACTCCTGTGGTCTGTTCGCTTGCGGTGTGCGGGGGCCCATCGGTGCTCCCACCGGGGGGCACCCGGATGGGCCGCAGGTCCGCACACTGTGCTCATGCAGGCAATGCGTGGTCGCGGGCCGGGTCCGCACCCAGTGCCGCGCGCCGTGCCCTCGAAGGCCCGCCTGCCTGCCCGGATACGAATCCTGCCCCGACCGGCCCCGAGAAAGCCAATCGGGCCCCGGCGTCACGACCCGAACAGCGCCCGCCCGCCGGAGGTGTGACGCTCCGTCGGCTCCGGCGGACCGGGCGCGGGCGGCGGTCGGGACGACGCGCCGGAAGACCAGGGGGACGTTCCGTACTTGTCGGACACGCCTGCCCCGTGCAGGGCTACCGTACGCCCTAGGTCCGACAAGCCCAAACACGCCCCTCGCCCTTGTGTCGCAAGGGTTCGGGGCGGGATTGGGCGGGTAAGGTCGCTATTCGGTCATTTGACCGATGCGCGACACGGGCCGAGCGGCCCGGTCAGAGCTTGACGGAGGGGAAGGACGAGGTGTCGAGCGTCCCCACGATGCCCGGGGTCGGCCGCCACGGGGCGGGCGCCTCCGAGGCCGCGGCCAGGGCGGCGTCCCGGACGGCGGAGGCCACGGTCTTGGCGACGTCCTTGTGGAACACGCTCGGGATGATGTAGTTCGGGTTCCGCTCGTCGTCGCCGACGGTGGCGGCCAGCGCCCGGGCGGCGGCGATCATCATCTCGGTGTTGACCGTGCGGCTCTGGGCGTCCAGCAGGCCGCGGAAGACACCCGGGAAGACCAGCACGTTGTTGATCTGGTTCGGGAAGTCGCTGCGGCCGGTGGCGACCACCGCGGCGGTCTGGCGGGCCACCGCCGGGTCGACCTCCGGGTCCGGGTTGGCCAGCGCGAAGACGATCGCGTCCTCGGCCATGGTGGCCAGGTCGTCGCCGTCCAGCACGTTCGGGGCCGAGACGCCGATGAAGACGTCGGCGTCCGCCACGGCCTCCTTGAGGCTGCCGGTGCGGCCCGAGCGGTTGGTGTGCTCGGCGATCCAGCGCAGGCTCTCGTTGAGGTCGTCGCGGCCCTCGTGGACCACGCCCCTCACGTCCGCCACCGTGGCGTGCTCGACGCCGGCGGCCAGCAGCAGCTTGAGGATCGCGGTACCGGCGGCGCCGGCGCCCGACATCACCACCCGGATGTCGGCGATCTCCTTGCCGACCACCTTGAGCGCGTTGGTGAGGGCCGCCAGCACCACGATCGCGGTGCCGTGCTGGTCGTCGTGGAAGACCGGGATGTCCAGGGCCTCGCGCAGCCGGGCCTCGATCTCGAAGCAGCGCGGCGCCGAGATGTCCTCCAGGTTGATGCCGGCGAAGCCCGGGGCGATCGCCTTGACGACGGCCACGATCTCGTCGGTGTCCTGGGTGTCCAGGCAGATCGGCCAGGCGTCGATGCCGGCGAACCGCTTGAACAGGGCGGCCTTGCCCTCCATCACCGGCAGGGCGGCGGCCGGACCGATGTTGCCCAGGCCCAGCACGGCCGAGCCGTCGGTGACCACGGCGACGCTGTTGCGCTTGATCGTGAGGCGGCGCGCGTCCTCGGGGTTCTCGGCGATCGCCAGGCAGACCCGGGCGACCCCCGGCGTGTAGATCATCGAGAGGTCGTCACGGTTGCGGATCGGCAGCTTCGAGGACATCTCGATCTTGCCGCCGAGGTGCATCAGGAAGGTCCGGTCCGACACCTTGCCGATCGCCACGCCGTCGATGGCCCGGAGCTTCTCGACGATCTCCTCGCCGTGCGCGACCGAGAAGGCGGCCACCGTCACGTCGATCCGCAGCGCCTCCAGGCCGGAGGCGGTCACGTCGAGACCCGTCACCGAACCGCCGGAGGACTCGACCGCCGTGGTGATCGCGCTGACGGCGTTGCCTCTGGCCGGAACCTCCAGCCGCACCGTGATCGAGTTCGAGACACTGGGCACCGTCGCCATCGACGTTCCTTCTTCCGTCCGTCTGCGAGTTCAACAAATTGTTGAGGGCTCTCGCCTGCGCATGCTAGACCTCGATCGTCGCACCTACCAGGGCGTAGTCAGAAATAACGTTCATTGAGTGTGCGGACCCGACAACTTCTTGCCTCAGCGGCCCGATGCGTTACATTGGACGGGACACCGGCTCGATCCAAGCCCCCGGGCCCAACCTTCGTCCCTTCGAGGGACCACTTGCCGCGAGGCGAGCATGGCGGGTCGGTGTCGTAGCTTCTGAAGGCCCCTCACCCGGCGGGTGAGGGGCCTTCGGTGTCGACGGGGGCCGTCGGCGCGCCGGGGACGCACCCGTCGGGCGGGGCCCGGCCGGGGCCCGCCCGACCGCCCGGCCGGCCCGCCGCACCGCGGGGACGCCGGCCCCGGGCGGCGAGTCGGGGGGGACCGGGACCACACACAAGCGCCTGGGT
>NZ_JBHXKE010000028.1:53318-55931 GCF_042722765.1 Kitasatospora sp. NPDC058406 | reverse complement strand
GCGCGCGGCCACGGAACCCGCATGCCCGGCGCCCGCACGCCCGCCGTCAGCGGGCGGCCTGCGCCACCACCTGTGCGTCCGGCGCCGGCGCGCCCGGACGACGGACGGGGCCGCAGAGCGCCGGCCGTGAACCGCACCCGGCGCCGCCCACCGCCGCGCCGGCCGTTGCCGTGACCACACCGGCGGACGGCGGCACGAACCACCCGGCCTGCCGCCGGCCCCGGCCCGCCGGCAGGCCGGATCACGGCCACGAGGTGGGCGCACATGCTCCGCCGACGAACTGTTAGGAGTCTTGACAGACGAGTGGTCTAGTCCAACCATAAGCATGTCGATCCGACCGGGATGCACTGTGGGGGTGTGACCACCGGCGGCTGAGGCACTGCCATGCCCTGCCATGCTCCACCCCCAGACCCGCTGCGGCGTCCGCGCGTTCGCGCACCGCCGGCCGTCCGTGCCGCGTGTCCACGGGGTGCGCATGCCCGCTCCGCCGCCCCCGCCGCACGGTTCGCATCTCCCGCTCCACAGTGCCCCGCTCCACGGCCCCCACCGTTCGACCGTTCCGCCGCGAAACTCCGCACACTTCACCAACGTCCGGCCCCACCAAGTCTGTTGGAGAACCAATGCGTCTACGCAGAACGATTCAGGCCGCCCTGACGGCCTGTGTCACCCTGGCCGCCTCGGCCGGAATCGTCGCCGCCGGGGCGACCACCGCGGGAGCGGCCCCCACGGCAGCGACCACCTCGTCGGTCTCCGCCTCGGCCGCCGCCACCCCGCTGCCCACCCGGGTGTTCGCCCCCTACTTCGAGGCCTGGACCGGCGAGAGCCCGGCCGCCCTGGCCGCCCAGTCCGGTGCCAAGCACCTGACGATGGCGTTCCTGCAGACCGCGACCAAGGGCTCGTGCACGCCGTACTGGAACGGCGACACCTCGCTGCCGGTCGCCCAGTCCTCGTTCGGCGCCGACATCGCCACCATCCGCGCCAACGGCGGCGACGTCATCCCGTCCTTCGGCGGCTACACCGCCGACACCACCGGCACCGAGCTGGCCGACAGCTGCACCGACGTCAACCAGATCGCCGCCGCGTACCAGAAGCTGATCACCACGTACGAGATCAGCCGGATCGACCTCGACATCGAGGTCGACTCGCTGGACAACACCGCGGGCATCGACCGCCGCAACAAGGCGATCAAGGTGGTGCAGGACTGGGCCGCCGCCAACGGCCGGCAGATCCAGTTCTCCTACACCCTGCCGACCACGCCGACCGGCCTGGCCGCCAGCGGCCTCGCGGTGCTGCGGAACGCGGTCACCAACAACGCCCGGATCGACGTCGTCAACCTGATGACCTTCGACTACTACGACAACGCCCAGCACGACATGGCCGCCGACACCCAGACCGCGGCGACCGGCCTCTACAACCAGCTGGCCCGGCTGTACCCGACCAAGACGCCCGCCCAGCTGTGGGGCTCCATCGGCGTCACCGAGATGATCGGCGTCGACGACTTCGGTCCGGCCGAGACCTTCACGCTCGCCAACGCGACCACCGTCTACAACTGGGCGGTCTCGAAGGGCATCAACACCCTGTCGTTCTGGGCGCTGCAGCGCGACAACGGCAGCTGCCCGGGCGCCACCGCCCGTGACAACTGCTCCGGGATCAGCCAGAACACCTGGGACTTCACCAAGATCTTCAAGGCGTTCACCAGCAACACCCAGCCGACGAACGACTTCTCGGTCGGCGTGAGCCCCGACTCGGGTTCGGTGGTGGCCGGTTCGTCGACCAGCGCGAACATCACCACCGCCGTCACCACCGGTTCGGCGCAGAGCGTCAGCCTCACCGTCTCGGGTGCCCCGGCCGGCGTCAACGCCACCGCCACCCCCGGCAGCGTCACCGCCGGCTCCCCCGCCACGCTCAACATCACCACGGCGGGCACCACCACACCCGGCACCTACCCGCTCACCATCACCGGCACCGCCGCCTCCGGCACCCACACCAGCACCTACACGCTGACCGTCACCGGCGTCACCCCGCCCGGCGGCCTGGTCAACGGTGGCCTGGAGACCGGCAGCCTCGGTCCGTGGACCTGCCAGAGCGGCGGCTCCGTGGTGAGCACCCCGGCCCACTCCGGGTCCTACGCGCTCCAGGCCGCGGCCAGTGCCTCGCAGACCGGCCAGTGCCAGCAGACCGTCACGCTGGCGCCCAACAAGGCTTACACGCTGACCGGTTGGGTCCAGGGCAGCTACGCCTACCTCGGCGTGAGCGGCGGTGCCACCGGCTCCGCCTGGACCAGCGCGAGCGGCTGGACCAAGCTCACCGTGCCGTTCACCACCGGCGCCTCCGGCACCGCCACGGTGTACCTGCACGGCTGGTACGGCCAGGGCAATGTCTTCGGCGACGACTTCTCCATCGCCTGACGGCACGACAGCCGGCGAAAGCCTGAAGCCGACGGCTGACGGCTGACGGCCTATTCCGTCGGAGGACGGACGAGCCCGGCCGTCCCGTCAGGGGTGCCGCTCAGGGGTGGCCCGGCCCAGCCGGGCGGCCCCCCCGCCCCCGGTGCGGCGGGCGTACCCCCGCCCCCCCCGGGCCCCGGCCCCCCGGCCGCGCGGCGCGCGGCCG
>NZ_JBHXKE010000028.1:0-53308 GCF_042722765.1 Kitasatospora sp. NPDC058406 | reverse complement strand
GGGCTCCCGCCGCAGCCCATCTTCCTGGGGTGGACGCTCGCCCCCGCCCCCCCCGACAGGGGGGCCGCGCAGGGGTCCCCCCACCTGTCCTCGCGCCACCCCTGACGCGGTTCCTGCCGGAGTACCGCGGCACCGGCGGGACCAGGGCCGCAGGACGGCGCGGCGCGCTGCCGCGAAGGCAGCGGCCCGGCCGCCCCACGGGGGACGGGCGGGCCGGCCGGGCGCGTTCCCCGCCCCGCTACGCGACGGCCGGCTTCGGGGCGTCGGCCGGGGTCGACCTCCCGGGGCGGCAGAGGACGGCGTAGGACGTGGCGGCCAGCACCGAGCAGCAGAGCACGACGATCGCGAGCAGGACCGCCGACGGCTTGCCGCCCAGGCTGCTGAGCGGGGCGACGATCGCGCCGCAGAGAAACGTTCCTGTGCCGATGAGGGCGGAGGCGGAACCGGCGGCCTTCGGGGCGACCAGGCTCAGGGCGCGGGCAGCGGAGTTCGGGAGGACGATGCCGAGGCTGCCCATCATCACGAAGAGCGAGGCGCAGAAGGCGACCAGCCCGAGGTCCCAGACGGCGGTGACGAGGAACAGGGACACGCCCGCCGCGATGGACGTGCCGAGGCCCACCGTCATCAGCGTCCCGGCGGTGAAGCGGTGGGCGAGGACGCGGCCGTTCAACTGGGTGACACCGACGATCGCCAGCGAGTTGAGCCCGAACAGCAGGCTGTAGGTCTGCGGGGACACGT
Organism: Kitasatospora sp. NPDC058406; assembly: GCF_042722765.1. NCBI lineage: Bacteria > Bacillati > Actinomycetota > Actinomycetes > Kitasatosporales > Streptomycetaceae > Kitasatospora > Kitasatospora sp. NPDC058406. Next base: position 52,570 of record NZ_JBHXKE010000028.1, on the reverse strand, counting down.
GGTAGACCTGCTGGAGCACCACCGAGGAGCCGCTGATGTAGCCGAACAGCGAGCCGAAGGCGAAGGTGCTGGTCAGCGCGAGGCCGAGGAATGGCAGCCGGCGCAGGAGTCCGCCCATGGTGTGCAGCGTCGTCCCCAGACCCCCGCCGTGCCGGGCGGAGGCCGGGAGGGTCTCCCGGAGGGCGACGAAGGCGATCAGGGTGAGCAGCAGGCCGAGGACGGCCAGGGCCCCGAAGGTGCCGCGCCAGGAGGTGACGCGGAGGAGCTGGGCGCCGACGAGGGGCGCGAGGATCGGGGCCAGTCCGGATATCAGGGTGATCGAGGCGAGGAAGCGGATCATCGCGACGCCCTCGAAGCGGTCGCGGGCCACGGCGCGGCCGATGACGAGCCCGGCGGCGCCGGCGGCGCCCTGGACGAAGCGGCTGGCGATCAGGACGGGCAGGTTGGGCGCGATCACGCAGACGATGCTGGCGACGGTGTAGACGACGAGGCCCGCGAGCAGGGGCGGGCGGCGGCCGAGGCGGTCACTGAGCGGTCCGAAGATCAGCTGGCCGGCGGCGACGCCGAACATCGAGAAGGTGAGGGTGAGCTGCACGGCTGCCGGTTCGGCGACGAGGTCCTCGGCGATCGCGGGGAGGCCCGGCAGGTAGAGATCGGTGGTGAGGGGGCCGAGGGCGACCAGGCCGCCGAGGACGGCGATGGTGGCGCGGCCGGGGGCGTCTGCGGTTCCGGGGTCGGTGGGGGCGGCGGGAGCGGTCGACGTGTCACCGGCGGGGCCGGCGGTCGAACCAGGCATGGGGCTCCTCTCGGAACGAACGCGGGAGTCGTGCTCGCTCCGTCCTACCCCAGCGGCCCGGCGCCCCGACAGTCGGGGTCCGCCGCGTGGCCCACGGCCCTCCCTCCGCCGCCCCCTGCCGACCGGGGGGCGGGCCCGTCGGTGCGGGGCCGTCGGGCGGGCCCGTCAGCGCGCGACGCGCTCGGCCCGCAGGGCGGCCTGGACGGCGGCGCCGTCCTGCCACGCGTAGAGCCGGTTGCCTGTCAGGGTCACGTTGTAGTGGCCGCAGGAGCCGGTGACCTTCGAGACGACGCCCTCCGGGAACCAGCCCGCCTTGAGGGTGGCCGGTGCCGGGTGGCCACCGCGGCCGGATGCGGTGGCGGTGCACCCGGCGGGCAGCCTGCCCTCCGGCAGGGTGGCGATCAGCAGGCGGTCGTCGCCGGTGGTCGAGGCCAGGTACCGGACGGAGGAGGCGTTGTCCGGCAGCCAGGTCGGCACCGAGTGGCGGCCGGCCTTGGCCTCGCTGCCGCTGGCGTAGCTGGACTGCTCCTGGTGCCGGCCGTCGTACCAGTCGACGACCCGAGGTCCGACCGCCACGGCCGCGGCGGCGACGGCCATGCCGGTGCCGGCCACTCCGAGTACGACCTTGCCCACGATGCCGTTCATGCCCGCCTGCCCTCTCCTCCTGTGGTGCCGCCCCGTGCGGCACCGCCACCACTGCTGTGCGGCGCGCCGTGCGGCACCGCCCGCCCGAGCCGTTGCCCGAGCCGTTGTCCGGACCACTGCCCGGACCACTTCCGTACCTCTGCCGGAACCGCTGTCCCCCGCGGCCGTCGCCGACCCGGTCCGGGGGCCGGCGCTCCGGTCGTCTCCCATCCTGGCCCGTCCGCCCCTGTCGGGACGTCACCAGCAAGTCGCGACCGTCCGCCGTCCTTGGGGGGTACGCCCTCCACCTTCAGGCGTACGCGAGGCCGTCCGGTCTAGGGGTTCACCCCGGTCGAGCCTGGCCCGGACGGGGCCGGGGCGCACCCGGCCGGGGCCGCCCGGGTGCGCGGGCCACCCGCTTGCCGGACACCGCACCGGGCCCGGCGTACCGGGCCCTCGTGCCGGGGCCGTCCGACCGTCAGGCCCCGTCAGGCCCCGGCCGGGACGGGCCGGGCGACGGGGAACGGACGGCCGTCCAGGGTCCAGTGCGGGTCGATCGGCCGGCCGAGGGCCGCGTACACCTGGGCGGCGACGTCCGGGTGGCGGATCTCGCCGGTGGGCGGCGCGGCGGGGATGTCCGGCCCCGCGCAGGCGACCCAGGCGGTGCGCTCCTCGGGGGTGCGTCCGCCGTGGCCCCCGGCGTCGACGTGGCCGTGGTCCGTGACGACGATGATCGTCCACGCCTCGTCGGCGTAGCCGGGCCTGGCCCGGACCGCGTCGAGCAGGCGGCCGAGCCGTTCGTCGGCGGTGCGCATCGAGGCGCGGTACTCGTCCCCGCAGCCGAGGAAGTGGGCCGTCTCGTCGACGGCGCCGAGGTAGACGAAGGAGACCTCCGGGTCGGCGGCGCGCAGGACGTCGACGGCCTCCCGGGTGACCTCCTCGTCGACGGCCTCCCAGGCTTCGGGGGTGTCCTCGGCGGGGGCGACGTAGCTGAGCCGGCCGGGTGCGCGGAACAACGGTCCGCCGGACTCGCCGATCACCAGCGGGTCCCAGCCGGCCGCGACGTAGGTGCGGCGGCGGTCCTGCCGGGCCAGCCTGGTGGTGAAGTCGGGGAAGACGTCGAGCCGGTTGCCGCCCAGGTGGTTGCCCCAGACGCCGTGCTTGGCGGGTTCGACGCCGGTGACGACGGTGGCCCAGCAGGGCCCCGACATGGTGGGCGTGGACTCCGCCACCGTGACGGGCGCCAGGAAGCCGGCCCCCGCGACCTCCGCCAGCCTCGGCATCGGGACCTGCTCCAGCAGGTCGTACCGGACGCCGTCGATTCCGACGACGAGGACCCGGGGCCGGGGGCGGGGCAGCGGTGGTACGGACATGAGGACGGTGGTTCCTTTCGCGGTGCGGGTGCCGGACCCGCCCGCGAGGGCGTCACCGACCGCGTCATGCTTCACGCCTTGCCGGACCACCAGGTGTCCTCCGGCACAACGCCGGGTGACCGTGCGGCGTCCGGTGTCACCGCGCGCGGGTCGTCGGATCGGGCGGCCGGGAGCCCGAACGGCCCGGTCACGACGCGGGCCGGAACTCGTGAACGACCTCGATGCGGCCGACGATGTGCCGGTTGAACTCGGGCAACTCCTCTGCGGGCACCCAGAGTTCGAGGATCGTCCGGCCGCCCGCCCGCCGCACGGGATAGCGGGCGAGGAACGCGGTCTCCACCTCGAACCGCGTGACGTAGCCGACCCCGGACGCGGGGACGTTCCAGTCGCGCGCGATGCGGACCGCGTAGTCCTCGTTCAGCACCGGGTAGAAGATCGGCTGGTCGGGGAGGCGGGGCGGCCAGGCGCGCCGGTCCGCGGCCTCGACCAGGGCCAGCTCCGCGGGACCGGTCGGGCGCCAGAGGGTCGTGGTGGGCGTGACTGGGGTGACGGGCTGCGCCGTCGGGCCGTTCATGGTCACCGAAGGTATCCATGAACGGCCCGACGGACGAACCGTTTTTCCCGTGCGGTGCCGCCGCGGACGCCGCGCGGGACCGGCCCGGACCCGGCCGGTGGCGACGGTCCGCAGCCGGGACCGGCTGTCAGCGGTAGGCCGACTCTCCGGTGATGGTCTCCCCGAGGACGAGGGTGTGGATCTCACCGGTGCCCTCGTACGTGAGCACCGATTCGAGGTTGTTGGCGTGCCGCAGAACGGGGTACTCGGTGGTGATCCCGTTGGCGCCGAGCACGGTGCGGGCACTGCGGGCGATCTCGAGCGCGGCACGGACGTTGTTCAGCTTGCCGAAGCTGATGTGCGCCGGGCGGGCCGCCCCCTCGTCCTTGAGCCGGCCGATCCGCAGCGCGACCAGGTACGCCTTCTCGACCTCCAGCATCATCTCCACGAGCTTCTGCTGGGTGAGCTGGAACCCGGCGATCGGCCGGTCGAACTGGATCCGGCTCTTCGCGTAGTCGAGCGCGGTGGTGTAGCAGTCGCGGGCGGCGCCGACGGTACCCCAGAGGATGCCGTAGCGGGCCTCGTTGAGGGAGGAGAGCGGTCCGCGCAGGCCGCTGACGCCGGGCAGGACCGCGTCGGCGGGCAGCACGACCTCGTCGAAGGCCAGTTCGCTGGTGACGGACGCCCGGAGCGAGAGCTTGCCGTGCACGTCGGTCGCGGTGAAGCCGGTCGTGCCGGGTTCGACCAGGAAGCCCCGGACGCCGTCCTCGGTCTGCGCCCAGACGACGGCGACGTCGGAGACGCTGCCGTTGGTGATCCACATCTTGGAGCCGGAGAGCACCCAGTCGGCGTCCTCGCCGGCGCCCTTGCGGCGGGCCCGGGTCCGCATGTTCGCGGGGTCGGAGCCGAAGTCCGGTTCGGTGAGGGCGAAGCAGCCGATGAGTTCACCGGCCGCGAGACCGGGCAGCCAGCGCTGCTTCTGCTCCTCGGACCCGAAGGCGTGGATCGAGCGCATGGCCAGCGAGCCCTGGACGGAGACGAAGCTGCGCAGCCCGGAGTCGGCGGCTTCCAGCTCCATGCAGGCGACGCCGTAGGCGGTGGCGGTGGAGCCGGTACAGCCGTAACCGTCGAGGTGCATGCCGAGGACACCGAGGGCGCCGAGCTCCGGGGCGAGTTCGCGGGCCGGGAAGACGCCCCGCTCGAACCAGTCTCCGACGTGCGGGCGGATCCGCTCGTCGGCGAACCTCCGCACGGTGTCGCGGACGAGCCGCTCCTCGTCGGTGAGCAGGTCACCGACGGCGAGCAGGTCGGCGGGGTCGATCCTGGTCGGCTTCGCCATGGGAGCTCCTTGTTAGTCTCGGCGGGTGCCGGTCGCAGCGCTGGGTACCGGCGAGTATTCCGCACGGGCCCTGCCTTCGGAGGACCGGCGGCGAGGGAGTGAGCATGTACACAGTCCGGCGGCTGGCGGCGGGCGAACTGCGGGACTCGGCGGGGCCGCTGGCCGAACTCCTGGTCGACACCGTCGGCAGCGGCTCCTCCCTCGGGTTCCTCGCCCCGCTCGACGCCGCCGAGGCCGCCGGCTGGTGGCGGGCCCTGGCCCCGGACGTCGCGGCCGGCCGGCTGCTGGTCTGGGCCGCGCACCACGACGCGGACCACCGGATCGCGGGGACGGTGCAGCTGCGCCCGGCGACCCCCGCCAACGGCCGGCACCGGGCGGAGGTGGCCAAGCTGATGGTGCACCGGGCGGACCGGGGCCGGGGGCTGGCCGGCCGGCTGCTGACGGCACTGGAGTCGGCGGCCGTGGAACACGGGATCCGGACCCTGGTCCTGGACACCGAGACGGGAAGCCCCGCCGAGCGGCTGTACGCGGCGGCGGGCTGGACCCGGGTCGGCACCGTGCCGGACTACGCGACCGACCCGTCCGGGACGCCGCACGCGACGACCGTCTTCTACAAGGCACTGCCCGCGGAACCGGCCGCCGGGCCGGACGTCCGCCCCGGCCGGGACAAGCTCTAGGATGACCGCTCTCGCACACGGGCGGGATGCGGGGGACGTGACGAGACGTGAGGGGTGGACCGTGGCGCGTTGGGCATTGGTCGTCCAGGAGACCGACGGAATAGGCGACGACCGGATCTGGGGCACCAAGGTGCTCGCCGAGATCGAGGGCAGCCGCGAGGACGCCCTCGCCGAACTGCGGAAGCTGGTCCCGTCGTACACGCCGCAGCACCCGTTCAACAGCCGCCGGCGCACGCTGCTGCGGGACGGCGACACCTACATGCTGATCTCCCGGGGGAGCATGCGGGACTACCACTGCGTCTTCAAGGTGTGGGAGCTGTTGTGGGACAGCAAGCGCCCGGAGGTCCAGCAGGAGCGGCTCACCGACGGAACCCGCTGAGCATCGGCTCAGGAGACCCCGGCGAGCCGGAGCAGCGCCGTGGTCGCGGCGGCCGCCACCACCACGAGCGGGAACGGCGCGCGGCGAAGTACGAGGACCCCGGCCACCAGGACGCCGGCCGGGCGTGCCCAGCCCGCGAAGTCGTGGCCCTGCGTGAAGGTTCCGGTGGCGACCAGGGCGACCAGCAGGACGGCGGCGGCCACGGCGAGCAGGTGGCGTACGCGGTCCGAGACGGTGAGCCGGTCACCGAGCAGCGGGCCGGCCATCCGGAACGCGTAGGTGCCGACGGCCAGCAGCAGGACGGCGAGCAGGGGCATCAGTGGACCTCCTCGGCGAGGGGGGTCGGCCGGCTGCGGTCGGCCGCGCCTCCGGCACTGTCGGCGGGGGCGGACGGGGCCGCGTCGCCGGACGGGCCGGCCTTCGCGGCGGAGTCCGAAGGGCAGCCGGCCGGGTCCGCGGGGACGGCGGGATCGGCGGGATCGGCGGTATCGCCGGGCCGGGCGGGATCGGCGGGATCGGCGGGCCGGGCGGGACCGGCGGGGCGCCGGGCGAACAGCAGGCCGGCCAGGGCGAGCAGGACCGGGACGCCGGCCGGCAGGAACGGCGTGGCGGCCACCGCGACCACGGCGCCGGCCAGGGCGGCCGTCCGGGTGCGGGGGTCGGTGAGCGACGGCAGGACCAGGGCGAGCAGCACGGCCGGGAAGGCCGCGTCGAGACCGAGCGCGTCGGTGTCACCGATCATTCCGCCGGCCGCGGCGCCGACCAGCACGGAGGCGTTCCAGACGGCGAACAGGGCGAGGCCGCAGACCCAGTAAGCGGCCCGGCGCCGCCGCCGGTCGGGCTGGAGCAGGGTGAAGGCGACGGACTCGTCGGTCAGGAGCTGCGCGCCCAGCAGTCTCCGCCACCAGGGGCCGTCGAGCACGCCGGCGACGGTGAAGCCGAAGGGCAGCAGGCGCGCGTTGAGCACCAGCCCGGTGGCGACGGCGGCGAGCGCGCCGCCGCCGGAGAGGACGACGCCGATGGCCGCGAACTGGGCACCGCCGGCGAAGACGAGGACGGACATGACGACCGGCACCCAGAGCGGGAGACCACCGGAGACGGTGATCGCCCCGAACGAGGCGCCGACCAGGGCGTCGGCGAGACAGACCAGGGCGATGTCACGGAGCGTGGAACGTTCCAGGGTTCGGAGGAGCGAACGCATGTCCAGTAGAGTGAACCCCATGGCTGCCGTTCGTCAAGGCGAACGCTTGGACCTGTGGAGCGAACGCGGATGAGTGACACCAGCGACGGGATCCCCCCGACCGACCGCCTTGCCCGGCCCTCCGGTGCCGGCGCCGGCAGCGGCCAGGGATCACACCCGGGCTCCGCCACCGGATCGGAGCTGATCGGGCTGATCGCGGCGTCCATCCGGCGCGAGCGCGAGCGCACCGGCCTGTCGATGGCCGAGCTGGCCCGGCGCGCGGGGATCGCCAAGTCGACGCTCTCGCAACTGGAGTCGGGCGCCGGCAATCCCAGCGTCGAGACGCTCTGGGCGCTCGGCGTCGCCCTGGACGTGCCGTTCAGCCGGCTCGTCGACCCGCCGCGCCCGGTGGTCCGGGTGGTGCGGGCAGGCGAGGGCCCGATCACCCACTCCGAGCGGGCCGACTACGCCGCGACCCTGCTCGCCTCCTGCCCGCCCAACGCCCGCCGCGACATCTACCGGATCGACGCCCAGCCCGGCGAGACCCGGGCCTCCGACCCGCACATGACGGGGACGGTGGAGCACGTCCTGCTGGGTGCCGGACGGGCGCTGGCCGGGCCGACGGAGGCACCGATCGAACTGGGGCCGGGCGACTACGTGAGCTACCCGGGGGACGTCCCGCACGTCTTCCGGGCGCTGGAACCCGGCACCCTCGCGGTGATCGTGATGGAGCACATCTGACCGGACGTCGGACGGGTTCCGTCCGGCTCACACCCGCAGGACCCTCAGGTCCTCAGGTCCTCGGCCCCTCACGCCTTCACGCCTTCACGCCTTCACGCCCTCAGCAGCCGGTCGAGGAAGGGGTTGCCGAAGACCCGGTGCGGGTCGTGCCGGTCGAGCACCGCGATCGCCTCGTCCCACCCGGGCCCGCCGCCGTCCCGGTGGCTGGCGGGGATGACCCGGTCGAGGACGTCCGGGTCCGCCCAGGCCGCGTCCTCGGTGTAGGCCCAGCCCTTCGACCACTCGACGCGCAGACCGGCCCTGGTGCCGTCGAAGGAACGCAGCAGGGCCTGTTCGAGGTCCCTGCCGAAACGGTGCAACCCGGGCGTGTTGGGGAAGCCGAGCACGTCGAGCCAGACGGCGGTGTCCCACTCGGGCCGGTCGGGACGCGGGCGCAGCGCGGAGAGCAGCGGCGGGCGCGCCCCGGGCACCCCGGACCACGCGGGGTCGTCCAGGCCGGTGACCCGGATCTCCACCGCGCCGTTCACCGGGAACTCGCCCCGCGCCCGGTAGGCGTCGAGCAGCGTCCGGTACCGGTCGGCGAACTCGGCCACCACCCACTGGAGATCGGCCCGACGGGCGAGGATCGCGTAGCCGTTGGCGGTGACCCGCAGGGTGGTGGGCCGCACGTACTGGAGCAGGGTGCGGGACGGACCCCAGAGGTCGGAGCGCAGGCCGCCGGCGAGCAGGTGGGTGAGCACCTCGCCGGTGAGCAGGTCGCGGATCAGACCGCCCGAGAGCAGGATGTCGGTGATGTCACCGGTGAGCGCCACCTTGGCGATCAGGTACTGGAGTTGCCCGAAGAGCGGGGCCACGGCCCAGGAACCGCCGACGAGTTCACCGGCCAGACGGGCGACGGGCTCCGGAATCGAGTCGGAGAAGGGGTAGTTGTAGGGCTCGTCGACGGCGCGGGAGCCGAACGGGCGGGTCGGGGCGACGCTCCAGGTCTTGAGCCAGGGGCGGTCGGTGTAGGCGAACCAGATGGCCTCGGCGCGGCCGTCCCGTTCGACGAAGTCGGCGAAGGTGCGCGGCCGGCCGGCGGTACCGGGCCGGGCGAAGAGTTCGGCGGCCGGGATGTCCAGCCGGCTGACGCAGCGCAGCGGCCGGTCGGCACCGGCCCGGAGGACCACCTCCGTGAGGAACGCCCGGCCGAGGTGGACCAGGAAGGCGGCGCTGTCGGCCTCGGACCGGTCGAAGGTGCGCAGGGCGTACCGGTCGGTGGCCGGGTCGTGGACGACGGCCGTGAGCCGGGTGACCTGGTTGCTGACCGAACCGTAGCCGTGTCCGTCGGGCCGGAGTTCGCCGGCCGCGGGGACGGCGGTGCCGTGGCCGCCGATCGCGAGCACGCCCCCGACGGTCAGTTCGCCCGGGGCCGGCACGGCGGTGAGGCCGAGACCCCGGCCGGCCAGGTGGGCGAGCAGGTCCTCCATGGTGGCGCCGGTCTGGACCCGGACGGTGGTGGGAGAGTCGGCGGTGATCGCGGTGAGGTGGCGGGTGGTGTCCAGCAGCAGGACGCGGGCCGCCCCGGGGGTGCCGTCGGCGACGGTGAGCGGTGCCCAGGTGTGCCGGTACCCCTGGGGGCGCAGCCGCCAGCCGTGGGCGCGCGCCCAGTCGGCGAGCGCGGGGATCTCCTCGGGGGTGCGCGGGGCACAGGTCCAGAGCTGGTCGGTGCGGACCTCGCCCGACCAGTTCTGGTAGACGCTCCGGGTGATCTCGGTGCCGGCGGGCAGGTCGGGCGGGGGCGGGAGGGCGGGGAGGGCGGCGGCCTCGGCGCCGTCCGGTCCGACGGTGCCGCGCAGCAGCCAGGCGCCGGTGCCGAGCGCGGCGGTGGCGCCGAGGAGACGCCGACGGCTGAGGCCGGTCGGGGCGCCCCGGTCAGGGCGGCCGTCGTGGTGGCCGACGCCGCCGGGGTCGCCGCTACCGTGACCGTCCCTGCCGCTGCCGCTGCCGCGATCGTCGTGCTGTGGTGTCGCCATGCCCGCCCCTGTCGATCGGCCCCGGCGGACCGGGGCCCGGATGGTTCCCCCGGTTCGGGGCGAGCGTACGGAGCGGACCGTTCGGGCACGGGGCGACGCCTCGCGATCTTCACTCGATCAGGTGAACCTTGCCCCGTTCTGCGACAGGCTCGTAGGTTAAGAGTGATCACCATCCCGGATCACGCCCGATCACTCTCGATCCCACCTGATCACGCCCGGAGGCCCCACCGTGCCCGCGCCCGAGTCCGAGTCCGCGCCCGCATCCGCATCCGCATCCGCATCCGCATCCGCATCCGAGTCGGCTCCGCTGACCGTCGCCGTCGCCCAACCCGTCTGCGCGGAGTCCGGCCGGCCCGACACGGTCGTCCTCAACGTCGAACGGCACGCCGCCACCGTCCGGGAGGCCGGGACGCGCCTGGTGGTGTTCCCCGAGTTCTCGCTCACCGGGTACGACCTGGACGCACCCGCCCTCGCTCCCGGTGATCCCAGGCTGGCGCCCCTGGTCGCGGCCTGCGCCGAGACCGGCTCCGTCGCGCTGGTCGGCGCGCCGGTGGCGGACCGGGACGGGCTCGAGTACATCGGCACGCTGGCCGTCAGCGGCCGGGGCGTCGAGGTCGCCTGCCGGAAGACCCACCTGCACGGGCAGGAGGTCGAGCGGTTCGCCCCGGCCGGGACGCCGTCCGTCCTGGAGCTGGACGGCTTCCGCCTCGGCCTCGCCGTGTGCGCCGACGTCGCCGAGCCCGGGCACGCCGAGCGGACCGCCGGGCTCGGGATCGACGCCTACGTCGGCTCCGCCCTGTACGGGGTGAGCGAGTCGCAGCTGGCCAGGCGCGACAGCCACATGCGCGAGCGGGCCACCGCCCACGGGGTGTGGGGCGTGCTGTCCACCGGCGCGGGCGCCAGCGGCGACTTCGCGGAGACCTCGGGCGGCTCCGGCGTCTGGGCGGCGGACGGTTCGCTGGTCGTCCAGGCCGGCGACGGGGCGGGCGAGATCATCCGCGTCGAGCTCCGGTAGGCCCCTCCCGGGGCGGCTCCGACGGCGCCGCCCCGCCGATGCCGCAGCCCTGCTCCGGGTTCGGAAATACCCGGGGCCCGCGCGCGGCTGTGGTGATCGGAAGCGGGACCCGGAACCGGGACCCGGACCCCAGACCCGAGAGCGAGGGCCCGGGAACGGGCGCCGTACGGCCGTCGGACGGCCGGGGAACGGCGCCCGCCCGGACCGACCAGGAGGTGCGGCGCGCGATGGCCGACGAGCAGGAGTACCGGACCGAGCACGACTCGATGGGCGAGGTGCGGGTGCCCGCCGCAGCGAAATGGCAGGCGCAGACGCAGCGGGCGGTGGAGAACTTCCCGGTCTCCGGCCAGCGCCTGGAGCGGGCGCACATCGCCGCGCTGGCGCGGATCAAGGCCGCCGCCGCCCGGGTCAACGCCCGGCTCGGGGTCCTGGACGAGGAGACGGCCGAGGCCGTCGCGGCCGCCGCCGACGAGGTCGCCACCGGGCAGTGGGACGCCGAGTTCCCGGTGGACGTGTTCCAGACCGGCTCGGGCACCTCGTCCAACATGAACGCCAACGAGGTGATCGCCACCCTGGCCGGCGAGCGGCTGGGCCGACCGGTCCACCCCAACGACCACGTCAACGCCAGCCAGTCCTCCAACGACGTGTTCCCCTCCTCGATCCACATCGCCGCCACCGCCGCCGTCACCCACGACCTGATCCCGGCGCTGGAGCACCTCGCGGAGGCGCTGGAGCGCAAGGCCGCGGAGTTCGCGCTGGTGGTCAAGGCCGGCCGGACCCACCTGATGGACGCCACGCCGGTCACCCTGGGCCAGGAGTTCGGCGGGTACGCCGCGCAGGTCCGGCACGGGCGGGAGCGGCTGCTGGCCACGCTCCCCCGGGTGGCCGAACTCCCTCTCGGCGGCACGGCCGTGGGCACCGGCATCAACACCCCGCCCGGGTTCGCGGCGGCCGTGATCGAGGAGGTGGCGCGCGCCACCGACCTGCCGCTGACCGAGGCGAGGGATCACTTCGAGGCGCAGGGCGCGCGGGACGGACTGGTCGAGCTGAGCGGCCAACTGCGCACCGTCGCAGTCGGGTTCACGAAGATCGCGAACGACCTCCGGTGGATGGGATCCGGCCCGCGCACCGGCCTCGGCGAGCTCAACCTGCCGGACCTGCAACCCGGCTCGTCGATCATGCCGGGCAAGGTGAACCCGGTGCTGCCCGAGGTGGTGCTGATGGTCTCCGCCCAGGTGATCGGCAACGACACGACCGTCACGGTGGCCGGGGCGAGCGGGAACTTCGAGCTCAACGTGATGCTCCCGGTGATCGCGCGCAACGTCCTGGAGTCGGTCCGGCTGCTCGCCAACAGCGCCCGGCTGCTGGCCGACCGCGCCGTGGACGGCCTCACCGCCAACGTCGAGCGGGCCCGCGAGTACGCCGAGTCGTCCCCCTCGGTGGTCACCCCGCTGAACCGGTACATCGGGTACGAGGAGGCGGCGAAGGTCGCCAAGCAGGCACTGGCCGAGCGGAAGACGATCCGGCAGGTGGTGCTGGAGCGCGGGTACGTGGAGCAGGGCCGGCTCACCGTCGAGCAGTTGGACGAGGCCCTGGACGTGCTGCGGATGACGCGGCCGTAGGACAGCACCCGGGGCGCGGACGGCGGCCTCGCCGTTCCGCGCCCCGGGTCGGGCTTCCCGTGATCGTCAGCCCCTGGCCCGACCGGCCCGGCCGCGCCGCATCGATGCTCCGTTCGACGTCATGGTGGCCATCGAGATGGCGGCGAGCCCCAGCAGGAACATCACGCCGCCCGCGATCATGCAGGTGACGATGTTCTTGCCGCGGTCCACCTCACCGGAGACGACCCACGGAGAGATGATCGTCCACGCGCCGAGCAGGGTGGCCGCCCAGGCCCGCGCGTGGGTGCGTTCGTACGCGGAGCCGTAGCCGGCCATCAGCACGCAGTAGGCGAGTCCGACGATCAGGCAGGTGACGGTCAGCGTGTTGAAGGCGGTGAAGCCGATGATCCACGGCGAGGCCGCCAGGAACAGACCGGCCAGCACGGCCAGGGCCTCGACGGCCTGGGCCCGCGGAGTGAGGGTGAGTCGCTCGTAGTGCTCCCGTAGTTCGACGATGTCCGGATGGTGCTCCATGCCCATCGGAATCTGGGTAGACACCGATACCACCTCCTAGGTTCGGCACATGGAGGGCGCTAGCCCAGTACCATTCTGGCGCCGTTCGACCGTTTTGCACCTTTTCGCCCCGGAAGCTACCCTGCCCCGCCCCCCTCCCCGACGACCCCCGACGACCCGGGTGACCTCCGTCTCACCCTCGCGCGCCGCCATTGCCTATGCAACTCGGTGCATAGCAGGATGCCGTTCATGGCACTGGAGCACGCGATCCTCGTCTCGCTGCTGGAGCGGCCCGGCTCCGGCTACGAACTGGCCCGGCGCTTCGACCGGTCCATCGGCCGCTTCTGGACCGCCACGCACCAGCAGATCTACCGGGTGCTGCGGCGGATGGAGACGGACGGCTGGATCTCCGTCGAGGAGGTCGCCCAGGACGGCCGACCGGACAAGAAGGTGTACTCGGCGGCCCCGCCCGGCCGGGCCGCACTCGCCGGCTGGCTGCGCGAACCCGTCGAACCGGAGACCGTCCGGCACGAGCTGGCCGTCCGGATCCGGGCGGTGGCCTTCGACGACCCGGCCGCGCTGATCCCCGAGGTCGAACGGCACCGCGACGGCCACGCCGCCCTGCTCGCCCGCTACCTGCACGGCGAGCAGCGGGACTTCCCGGCCCCGGACGCCCTCGACGCCCGGCAGCGGCTCCAGCACGTGGTGCTGCGCGGCGGGATCGAGTACGAACGCATGACCCTCGCCTGGCTGGACGACGTGCTCGCCACCCTGCACGACCTCGCCGGTACCGACGTGGACGGCCGGTCCGCCGGCCCGGCGCGCACCGGCCCGGCCGGCGGCACGGACCCCGCCGACCGCACCGGCGGCTCCGCCGCCGACACCCCCTGACACCCCTCCCCACCCTCGACACTCCCGGGAGCCCGCGATGCTCTTCAACCCGCGCACCTACGACCCCACGCAGTTCGACGAGCCGACCCGCCGGCTGCTGCGCACGACCGTGGACTGGTTCGAGTCGCGCGGCAAGAAGGCGCTGATCGACACCTACGTCGACCGCACCTGGTACGCCGACTTCCTCGACTTCGCGGCGAAGGAGGGCCTGTTCGCCGAGTTCCTGACGCCCTCGGCCGCCGACCCGGCCAAGCGCTGGGACACCGCGCGGATCGCCGAGCTCAACGAGATCCTCGGCTTCTACGGCTTGGGCTACTGGTACACCTGGCAGGTCACCATCCTGGGCCTCGGCCCCGTCTGGCAGAGCGAGAACGAGGCCGTCCGGGCCCGCGCGGCGAAGCTCCTGACGGAGGGGCACGTGATGGCGTTCGGGCTCTCCGAGCGCAGCCACGGCGCCGACATCTACTCCACCGACATGATCCTCACCCCGGACGGCGACGGCGGCTTCACCGCCACCGGCTCCAAGTACTACATCGGCAACGGCAACGTCGCGGGCCTGGTCTCGGTGTTCGGCCGCCGCTCCGACGTCGACGGCCCGGAGGGCTACGTCTTCTTCGCGGCGGACAGCCGCCACGAGGCGTACCACCTCGTCAAGAACGTGGTGAACGCCCAGATGTACGTCAGCGAGTTCCGCCTGGACGGGTACCCGGTCCGCGCCGACGACGTGCTGCACACCGGCAAGGCCGCCTTCGACGCCGCCCTGAACACCGTCAACGTCGGGAAGTTCAACCTCTGCACGGCCTCCGTCGGCATCTGCGAGCACGCGATGTACGAGGCCGTCACGCACGCCCGGAACCGGGTGCTGTACGGCCGGAACGTCACCGACTTCCCGCACGTGCGGCGCGAGCTGACCGACGCCTACGCGCGGCTGGTGGCGATGAAGCTGTTCTCCGCCCGCGCGGTGGACTACTTCCGCACCGCCTCCCCCGAGGACCGCCGCTACCTGCTCTTCAACCCGATGACCAAGATGAAGGTCACCACGGAGGGCGAGAAGGTCATCGACCTGATGTGGGACGTCATCGCGGCCAAGGGCTTCGAGGCGGACACCTACTTCGACAAGGCCGCCAAGGACATCCGCGGCCTGCCGAAGCTGGAGGGCACCGTCCACGTCAACCTGGCGCTGATCCTCAAGTTCATGGCCAACTACCTGTTCGACCCGGCCGAGTACGCCCCGGTGCCCGGCCGCCGGGACGCCGCCGACGACACGTTCCTGTTCCGGCAGGGTCCGGCCCGCGGCCTCGGCTCGATCCGCTTCCACGACTGGCGGACCGCCTACGACGCGCACGCGCACGTCCCGAACGTCGCGCGGTTCCGCGAGCAGGCCGACGGCTTCTGCGAGCTGCTGCTGACCGCCGCGCCGAGCACCGAGCAGCAGGCCGACCTCGACTTCCTGCTGGAGATCGGGCAGCTCTTCGCGCTGATCGTCTACGGCCAGCTGGTCCTGGAGCAGGCCGCCCTGACCGGACTGGACGCCGACCTGCTCGACCAGGTCTTCGACGCGCTGGTGCGGGACTTCTCCGCGCACGCCACCGAGCTGCACGGCAAGGCGTCGACGACGGACGCGCAGGCCGCGTGGGCGCTGGCGCACGTCCGCCGCCCGGTCGCGGACGGCGCGCGGGCGGCGAAGGTGTGGGGCATGGTCGAGGCGCTCTCCGGCGCGTACGAGATGCAGCCGTAGCCGCACCGGGTGGTCCCGGGGGTGCCGGCCCCGCCGGCCGGCACCCCCGGCGCCGTCAGAAGGTGAGCTTCCAGCTGTCGACGTAGCCGGTGTCCTGCCGGCCGATGTCCTGGACCTTCAGCTTCCAGGTGCCGTTGGCGGCCACGGCGGACGCGTTCACCGTGTACGTGGTCTGCACGTTGGGCGCGGAGTCGTTGCCGCTGGCGTCCTTCAGGCGGAAGGTGGTGCCGTTCGGCGCGACCAGGTCGATGACCAGGTCGCCGCGCCAGGTGTGCTTGATGTCCACGCCGACCTGGAGCGCGGCCGGCGCGTTGCCGGTGCGGCCCGTGACGGCGACGTCGGAGGTCACCGCCGCCCCGTAGTCCGGGATCTGCACGTCGGCGGTGTTCTCGAAGACCGTACCGGTGGGCGGCGTGGTGCTCCCGGCGGCCAGGTTCCAGATCGCGTACGCGATGGCGTCGCTCATCCGGTCCAGCGCGGTGTCGTTGATGTTGGCGGTGGTGTCGCAGGAGGAGTGGTAGCAGCGGTCGAACGGCTGGCCCGCCGTTCCGCCCCACTTCGCGGCCTGCGCGCTGGTCTTGGTGTAGTCGGCGCCGCTGAACAGGCCGCCGACCCGGATGCCCGCGTCCTGGAACGGCGCGTGGTCGGACCGGCCGTCACCCTCGAAGTCCTGCTCGGTGCTGATGCCGAGACCGGCGAAGTAGTTCCGGAACAGGGCGTCGAGCGTGCTGTCGTAGCGGTAGGTGAAGTAGCCCGGGTTGGGCGAGCCGATCATGTCGAAGTTCAGGTACGTGTCGATCTTCGAACGGTCCGCGGCGGACAGGCTGTTCACGTAGTTCTTGGAACCGATCATGCCGTACTCCTCGGCACCCCACCAGCCGAACCGCAGGTGCTTGGAGGGGGTGAGCCCGGCCCGGGAGACGGCGAGCGCGGTCTCCAGGACACCGGCCGAGCCGGAGCCGTTGTCGTTGATGCCCGGACCGCCGGTGACGGAGTCCAGGTGGGCACCGGCCATCACGACGTGCGAGGTGTCGCCACCCGGCCAGTCGGCGATCAGGTTGTAGCCGGTCGCGCCGTTGTAGCTGAAGGTCTTCAGTGTGGTGGTGTAGCCGGCCGCGTCCAACTTGCCCTTCACGTAGTCGATCGAGGCCTTGTAGCCGGTTCGGCCGTGGGCGCGGTTGCCGCCGTTGGCCGTGGCTATCGACTGCAGCTGGGCGAGGTGCGCCTTCACGTTGGCGACCGGGATGTCGGGGGCGGCGGCGAGGGCCGGGCTCACGCCCGCCGAGGCGACCCGGACGGCCGGGGCTTCGGGGGCCGCGACGGCGGCGGGGGCGAGGAGGGCGGCGGCGAGGGTGACCACGGCTGCGGTCGGCAGGGTGGTTCGGCGCAGGCGGAATCGCCGCGGGGCGCGCTCGGTCAAGGGAGGCTCCGGTTTCTGATGGGGCAGAACGGAAGCGCGGCACTTCGCGGGTAAGCGGGGTCGGGTCGCGAAGTTGACGCGACCATGATGATTGGGCCAACTCGCGGACCCGTCAAGAGGGGAGGCCCGACGAGGGGAGCGAGCGGGCCGGTGACGGCGGCCGTTCGGCCACCTCCCGTCACGCGCCGCCGCCGGCCGTCGGCCGCTCCCCGACGACCCCCACCCGACGCCCCCCCACCCGACGACCCCCACTCGCCGTCGGCCGACCGCCGTCGGCTACCCGTCGGTCCCTACCCGCCCTCGGCTACGCGTCGTCCGCTTCCGGCGTGCGGGGCAGCGCCGCCCGGACGAGCGCCCCGCCGTCGTGGTTGACCGCCGTGAAGCCGCCGCCCAGTTCCTCGGCACGCTCGGCCATCGAACGCAGCCCGACGCCGGACCCGTTCGGCCGGTACCCCGCCCCGCCGCCGCCCGCCGCCCGGGCCTCGGGGAACCCACAACCGTCGTCCCACGCCTCGACGACGACGAGGTCCGGCCGGACCCGCAGGGTCAACCGGGCCTTGGCGGCACCCGAATGACGCAGGACGTTGTTCAACGCCTCCCCGCTGATCCGCAGCACGGCCACCTCGACGGCGGCGGGCAGCGCGGGTGGCGGATCGGGATCGAGCACCAGGGAGATCCGCACCCGCGGCCCGTCCAGCTCCGCGACCAGCCGCCGCAACGCGACCGCCAACCCCTCCCCCGCCAGCGCGGCGGGCGCCAACCCCTCCGTGATCCGGCGGAGTTCGACGATCGCCTGGCCGATCCCGGCCGAGACGGCGCCCAGCGACCGGGCCGCCGCGGAGTCCTGCGGCACGGCGGCCCGCGCGGTGTCGACGCCGAGCCGCAGGCCGGACAGCGTGGGTCCGAGCCCGTCGTGCAGGTCGTGCCGGAGCCGTCGGCGCTCCTCCTCCCGGGCCAGCACGATCTGTCGCCGCCCGCTCTGGAGCTCCTCGTAGAGGCGCAGCGAGGCGATCGCGGGCGCGGCCTGGTCGGCGAGGAAGCGCAGCACCTCGTGGTCCTGGGCGTCCAGCTCGGGCTGTCCGGCGCGCGGCGGCGCGTACAGGTCGCCGATCACCGCGCCCTCGTAACTGAGCGGGAAGACCTGGCTGTTGGGTCCCAGCACGCCGACCGAGGCGAGTTCGAGCGGTCCGGTGCGGGTGTGCAGGACCACCCGGGCACCGGGCAGGCCGAGGGCGTTGACCACGGTGTCGCAGAGCAGCGGCGGGGCGTCGGACGGGCTGACGGCGCGGCTCAGGCGTTCGGCGAGCGCCCGCACCACCTGGTAGGGCCGGGCCCGGTCCCCGTAGTAGAACCGGTCGACGGCGCGCACCACCCAGCGGGTGGTGGGGCCGAGCAGTCCGCCGATGGCGAGCGCCCCGGCGGCCAGCAGCTGGGCGTCCGCGGTACTGGCCTGCGGCAGCAGACGGCGCAGCAGCAGGGCGATGCCGAGGTAGCCGGCGATGAGCAGCGCGGTGAGGGCGAGGACGCTGAACATCCGGCGGGTCGCCCGGTCGAGGTAGTGGGAGCGGTCGCGGGTGAAGGCGTAGCCGACCGCGCCGAGCATCCAGAGCGCCGATCCGGCGAAGTACGCGACCGCCGCGACGCTCTCGGAACTCCCCATCCGGAGCGCGATGTTGGTGGTGATCAGCCAGATCAGGTACGGCACGAGGACGGCGGTCACGGAGCGGTGCGGGCTCGCCGAGCGCCGCCAGCGGACGGCCGCCACCGCGAGGCTGGTGACGACGATGCCCCAGGCGACCAGCGTCGCCCGCCACTCGCCGAGCGGCAGCCCCCGGCCGTCCGGGACCAGGACGTCGTCGAAGTACGGGAGCGGGCTTCCGAGGCGGACCACGCACGCGTGCAGGGCGCTCCACGCCGCGATCGCGGCGACGTAGAGGCGGCCGGGCCCACCGGGCAGCCGCCCTTCGGGCAGCCAGAGGGGGAGGGCGAGGGAGATGAAGATGAACAGGGTGACGGACGCGAGCAGCAGGGCCGCGCCGAGCACCTCCACGACCGGACCGGCGTCGGCCGCCGCGCCGGCGAAGAGGACGAACCGGGAGAGGCAGCCTCCGAGGCCGGCGGCGAGCAGGCAGCGGCCGAGGCTGCGGCCGACGGGCGGGGCGGGTGCGACGCTCCCCGGCCGCGGGTGTTCCTCGGGGCCGGAGCGGTGGGCGAGGATGAGCAGCCCGGAGAGCGCGAAGGCGAAGCCGAGCAGGACGGTCTCGCCGTCGTGGAGGTAGAAGGGCGTGGCCCAGCGGGTGTCCTGGTGGGTGACGGCCAGCAGGACCCAGCCCAGGCCGCCGGCCAGCGTCAGCGCGCAGGCCCAGGCCGCCGGGGGCGGGCCTGCCCGCCGGGTCGCGGTCGGGCCCGGCGGCGCCGGGGCCGGACCGTCGGCCCGGGCCGACGCCCGGTCCGCCCTGTCCGGGGTGACAGCCGGTTCACTCATGGGTGGCCTCCTCCCCCGCATCCTCGGCGTCCTGCCGTCCCGGGGGCGCGGGTCCGCGGTCCGCTCCCGGCCCCGGGTCTGCGGTCCGGCGGCGGGCCCGCGTCCGGGCGCGCCCCCGCCGGTCCCGGGTCCGGCCGGTCCGGGGCACCGCGGGTCAGGCGTCGCCGAGGCCCATGTCGCGGGCCCGGGCGACCGCCTCGGCCCGGGTCGCGACGTGCAGCTTCTCGAAGATGTGGGTGACGTGGTTGCGCACGGTCTTCTCGGCGACCACCAGCTCGCGGGCGATCCGCCGGTTGTCCAGCCCCCGGGCCACCAGGTCCAGGACCTCCGCCTCGCGGGCGGTGAGCGCCGGGAAGAGCTGGCCGGCCTCCCGCACCCGGGCGCCGGCGAGCAGGGTGGTGATCCGTTCGGCCACGTCCGCGCCGAACACGGCGCCTCCGGCCGCGACGGTCCGCACCGCGTGCAGCACCTCCTCCCGACCCGCGCCCTTGACCAGGTAGCCGCGCGCGCCCGCCTGGAGCGCGGCCAGCAGGCTGCCGTCGTCGTCCGCCATGGTGAGCATCAGCACCGGCGGGGCCGGCTGCTCGACGGAGAGCCGACGGGTGGCCTCCAGCCCGGACCCGTCCGGCAGGGACAGGTCCATCACGACGAGGTCCGGACGGTGCCGCGCGACGGCGTCCGGCACGTCGGCGACGCGTTCAGCCTCGCCCACCACGGCGATGCCCTCGGCGCTCTCCAGGGCGGCCTTGAGCCCTTCCCGGAAGAGCGGGTGGTCGTCGACGATCAGGACCCGGACCGGCGGGACGTCCGGTTCCGCGCCGGGGGTGCGGTCCGGACGCCGGTCCTGGGCCCGGACCGGGGCGCGGTCGGGGTGCGGGGAGGGGTCCGGGTGCGGTGCGGGGTCCGGGTGCGGTGCGGGGTCCGGGTGCGGGGGCTCTGCGGAGGGGTGCTCTTCGTCCACCCGGCCGACACTACCAGCGATAGGAGAGTGACTTTCCGTGACATGCGCGGCCCGCCGCCGGGCCGGCCGGCTCCGCGGGGCCCCGCCCGCGGGCACCCCCGGGAAGGACGAGACCGCTGCCCCATGCGCCCGGGACGACGGGCGGCCGAGACTGGATCCCAGCGCTCGGCCCGGCGCCCGGCCGCCGGTGGACCCATCCCCAGTCCGTTTCGAGGCGGTGCCATGACCACGGTGATCTCCCTCCGGCCCCGGTCCAGGCCCCGCGGGCCCGCCCGGGCCACCCCGCACCGGACGCCCGCACAGCGCCGGCTGACCGGCGCCGCGGTCCTCACCGCGCTCTGCCTGGCGATCGCCGCCGCCTGGGTCTGCTACGTGCTGGTCCACCTCGGCGAACCCGGCGTGGACCGGCCCCGCGACCAACTCGCCATCCTGCTCTACGCCCTGCCGACCGCCGGCGCCGGAATGCTGCTGCACGCCCACCGGCCGGGAAGTCCGCTCGGCTGGGTGATGCTCGTCTACGCGCTGACGTCGATGCTGCCGAGCGCCGCCGCCGCACCGGTCTGGGTCGAGATCTCCGATCCCGCGATCGTGGGCGCGACGGCGGTCGTACGCGGGGTCTGCGACACGGTCAGCCAGACGCTGTTCTACGTGCTGCCGCTCTGGTTGCCGGCCGGACGCCTCACCACCCGCCGGTGGTGGCTCTACATCGGCGCGGTGGCGCTCTGGGTGATCCCCGACGGCCTGTCCTTCCTCGACCGGACGACCGTCTTCGGCCGCCCCGGTCCGCTCGCCGGCTCCGAGCCGGCGAGCTTCCTCGGGTCCGTCGCGGACCACCTGGACGGCCTCTACGACCCGGTCAACTACCTGCTGGTCGGCATCGCGGCCGCCGTCCTGCTGGCCCGGCTGGTCCGGCCCGTGCCGGGCCGCGACGGCGGGACCGCCACCGCGCTGCCGCGGCACCGGGCGCACGTGGCGGGGATGCTGGGCGCGTACCTGCTCTGGGCGGGCATGCAGGACTACTACACCCGCCGGTACCCGTACGAGTACTGGCTGAGCTACTCGCTGTTCACCGCGGCGGGCGCGGTCTGGGCCGTCGCCGTCGCGTACCTGGTGGTCCGCGACGGCGGGTGGCGGCTGGACCGGGCGGCACGCTCGGTCCTGACCGGACTGCTGCTCGCCACCGGGCTCACGGTGCTGTTCGTGGTCTGCGCGGCCGTGCTCTCCGGCTGGCTGGTGCCGGGCCGGGGCGCGGCCGCACTGCTGCTGATCGCCCTGGTCTACGGACTCGGCGCCGGACTGCCGTGGGCCACCCGCCGGGCCGTCGGCCTGGTCGACCGGCTCTACTACGGCGAACGCGCCCAGCCGTACCAGGTGCTGCGCACACTGGCCGGCCAGGTCCGGCAGGTCGTCGAGCCCGAGCGACTGCCGTCCGCACTGTGCACGGCCGTCGCGGCGGAGCTGCGGCTGCCGGGCGTCGCGCTGACCGTCACCACCCGGGCCGGGAGCCGGCCGCTGGCCTCGGTCGGCCGGACCGGCGGGAGCCGCCAGGGCTTCCCGCTGATCCACCAGGGCACGGTGATCGGCGAGTTGACGGTCGGCCTGCGGGCGGGCGAGGAGGAGCTCGACCCGAGCGACGTCGACATCCTGCGCTCACTGGCCGACCAGGCCTCGCCCGCCGTCGCCTCGCTGCGACTCCTGGAGGACCTCCAGGCCAGCCGGGAGCTGATCGTCGCGGCCCGGGAGGAGGAACGGCGCTGCCTGCGCCGGGACATCCACGACGGGCTCGGGCCCGCGCTCGCCGGGCTGCGGTTGCGGGTGGACGACGCGGCCTCGGCCTCGATGACGGGGACCGGGAGCGACGCCGGGGCGGGGACCGGGGTCGGCGGCAGCGGCAGCGGCAGTAGCAGTGACAGTGGCAGTGGTCACCGGCTCACGGAGAGCCTGCAGGGGATCTCGGAGGAGCTCGCGATGGCGATCAAGGAGGTCCGGCGGATCACCGACCGGCTCGGACCGGCCCCGCTCGGCGAGTTCGGGCTGGCCCGGGCCGTACAGCAGCTGGCGGCCACGTTCAGCGGCGACGGCCTCGCCGTCACCGCCGTGGTGGAACCCGAGCCGCTGCCCGAACTGCCCGCCGCCGTCGAGGTGGCCGCGTACCGGATCACCGCCGAGGCGCTGAACAACGTGCTGCGCCACGCCCGGGCCCGCCGCGCCCAGGTGGCCCTCCGGGTGGACGGCGCGAGCCTGACGCTGACCGTCCAGGACGACGGGGTCGGGATCGGCGAGGCGCCGCGGCCCGAGGAGGAACCGTCCGGCGGAGTCGGCCTGCGGTCGATGGCGGACCGGGCCGCGGAGATCGGCGGCAGCTGCACCGTCGACGCGCTGTCCCGGGACAGCGGGACGCGCGTGCTGGCCGTACTGCCCCGCTACCCGTCCCGGAGCGGCGATCCGACCCCGGGCGGATGACGTCGGGCGGATGACCCGGCGGTCTGGGCCCCGGGCGGGCGCCTTCTGGAAGGCTGCGCCGCCGCCACCGAGGGCGACCGGGTCTGGCTGGTCTGGTACTCCGGCACCCGGTCCGACGAGACGTTCCTGACGCGGATCACCCCCTCGACGGGTGAGGTGACCAGCCGGCCGAGCCCCGTGCGCGACCCGGACGGATTCGCCGTGCGCGACCGTCGAGCAGTCCTGACCCGTCGCACCCACGACCAGCGGTCGACCGAGGTCGTGCGGGCCGAACTGGTCGGCGACACCTGGCGGGTGATCGACCGGAGCATCCTGCACGTGCCCGGCCGGGTGGTCAGGCACGGCGGGCAGGGTCGGGACGGCGTGTTGTGGCTTCGCGCCGGCAACACCTGGATCCGTGTCGAGGCGTGACCGCCCCGGAGGCGCGCAGCTCGTGATCCGCGGCGCCGCCTCGACGGCGTTCCCGCCGGGCGGGCGGTCTCCGCACAGGCTGCCGCCCCCGGCGCTGGCGGCGCCGGGGGCGGAGGCAGGGGACGAGTGATCGGGGGACGGAGGAGAACCGAGGGGTGATCAGCCCTTGCAGTCCTTCTCGCCCGGCTTGCAGCGTCGCGCGGAGTCCGCGGCCTGGACCGCGGGGCCCGCCTTGGCCGCCGCGCCGACGACGGCGCTCCGGATGACGGCGGTGGCTGCGGCGAAGCCGACGATTACGGACGCGACGCCGAGCGTCTTCGTTGCCGTGTTCGTTGCCATGGATGATGCTCCAGATTCTTCGCTTCCGAGGGGTCGAGCCGATCGGCCGCTCTTCCTCCACTCTGGGCGGACCCGCGCCCCGGGCGCATGGGCCCGCCGTCCCGTTCCGGTCCCAGAACGGGCCCGGCAGCCGGGACGGCGGTCGTCGTCGCAGGTCAGGGCAGGGTCAGCACCGGCTTCACCACCTCCCCCGCCTCCGCCGCCTCAGCCGCCTCCTCGATCGCCGCGAACGGGAAGGCCCGCACCAGCCGGTCCACCGGCAGGCGGCCCGCACGGAACAGGTCGACCAGGGCCGGCAGGAACCGCCCGGGCACGCTCGCCCCCTGGTTGACGCCGACGATCCGGGGCGCCCGGGCCAGCAGCGCGGGAACGTCCAGGCCCACCTCGCTGCCGGCCGGCGGCGCGCCGACCACGCCGCACGTCCCGCCGACGGCCAGCGCGTCCACGGCCTGCCGCAGCGCGCGGACGCTCCCACTGGTCTCCAGCGTGTGGTCGGCGCCGCGTCCGCCGGTGAGGTCCAGGACCGCCGCCACCGGGTCGTCGGCGCCCGCGTCGACGACGTCGGTCGCACCGAGCTCCCGGGCCAGGGCCAACCGGGCCGGGCGGAGGTCCACCGCCACGATCCGCGCCGCCGGGGTCAGCCGGGCCGCGAGGACGGCGGCCAGCCCGACGGCGCCCGCGCCGAACACCACCACCGTGTCGCCCGGTCGGGGGCGCAGCACGTGGAACACCGCGCCCGCACCGGTCTGCACCCCGCAGCCGAAGGGGGCCAGCAGTTCGAAGGGCAGGGCCGGTCCCGGGACGGCGACGGCGTTGCGTTCGTCCGCCAGCGCGTGGGTCGCGAAGGAGGACTGACCGAAGAAGTGGCCGTGCAGGACGGCCCCGCCGCGGCGGCCGGTGCCGCGCAGGGTGGCGCTGCCGTCCAGCCGGTGGCCGCCGAAGAGGTTGAGCGCGGCCCAGTGCTCGCAGCGCACCGGGCGGCCGCCCAGGCAGGGCGGACAGGCGCCGCAGGAGTCGAACGTCAGGATCACGGTGTCACCGGGCCGCACCCTGGTGACGGCGGCGCCGACCGCGACCACCGTGCCCGCGCCCTCGTGGCCGAGGACCGCGGGCAGCGGGGCGGGCGTGCGGCCGGCCCGGACGCTGAGGTCGGTGTGGCAGATCCCGACGGCGCGGATCCGGACCAGCACCTCGTCGGGGCGCGGGTCGTCCAGCAGGACGGTCTCCGGCTCGAACGGTCCGCCCCTGGTGTCCACCACGGCGGCGGTGGCCTCAATCATCGCCGCTCCCGGGCGCGTCGGCGGACGCCCACGGGGTGTCGGGCGTGAACAGCCGGTCGCGCGTGGCGCGTTCGTAGGGCATCCCGGGGGGCATCGCCAGCACTTCCAGCTGGAGGCCCCAGGGGGTGCGGAAGTACACCCAGCGGTCGCCGTCGATCGGGCCGCCGTCGGCGACGGTCTGCGGTTCGCCGAGGACCTCGACCCCCGGGCAGCCCCGCAGGTAGGCGACGGCGCGGTCGACGTCGTCCACCGCGATCGCCAGGTGGTGACCGCCCCAGTCACTGTTGGCGGGCAGCTCGTGCCGCTGGCCCGGGGCGGTGTACTGGAACAGCTCCAGGTTGCTGACCGGGCCGAGCCTCAGCATCGCGATGTGCGCCACCGCCTCGCGGTGGACGCCGAGTTGGCGGGCCATCCAGTCGCGGTCACCCTGCGGTGCGGCGACCGGCCCGACGCGGTAGAGCAGCCGCGCACCGAGCACGCCGGTGAAGAACGCCACGGCCGCGTCGAGGTCGGGCACGGTGTAGGCGACGTGATGGACGGCGCGGGCACCGGGGATTCCGGTCATGGCGCACTCCTCTGCGAAGTCGGTCGTCAGGTCGGTCGTCAGGTCGGTCGATTCGTCCGGTGGTCGGGCCGTCAGATCGTCAGGCCGGTCGCCCCGCCGGGTGCCGGGCGTCGCCGGGCCGCTCGTGCGCGGCGTCGCGCTGGTTCGCGACGGCGCTCATCAGGCTGAGGCCGCCGTCGACCGTGAGCGAGATGCCGGTGGTGTAGGCGGCGTCCGGCCCGGTCAGGTGGACGATGGCCGCGGCGACCTCGGCGGCCCGGCCCGGGCGGCCCACCGGAATGGCGGGACGAGGAGCGAACCGGGCCGGCCGGGCGGCGTCGGCGGGCGTGCCGGGGTCGGCTCCGTCGGCTCCGTCGGGTGTGTCGTACTCGTCGGTCGCGCCGTTCATCCGGGTGGCGGTCTCGCCGGGGCTGACGGCGTTGACGGTGATCCCGTACGGGGCCAGTTCCAGGGCGAGCACCTTGGTCAGCTCGCCCAGCCCGCCCTTGGCCGCGCAGTAGGCGGCGCCGCCGACGATCGGGGTGAACTCGTGGACGGAGGTGACGTTGACGATCCGCCCCCCGCGCCCCTGCCGGACCATCCGGCGGGCAGCCGCCTGGGCACAGGCGAACGGGCCGCTGAGATCCACCGTGAGGATCCGCTGCCAGTCGTCCAGCGTCTCGTCGAGCACGGGTGAACGCCGGTTGACACCCGCGCAGTTGACCAGGATGTCGAGCCCGCCGAGCCGGTCCGCCGCGCCGTGCACGGCCCGGGCGGCGGCGGCCGGGTCGGCCAGGTCAAGCGGCAGCAGCACGGTCCGCCCGCCGGCCAGGGCGGCGGTCCGGCCGGCGGCGGCGCGGTCGGTCCGGTAGCCGATGGCCACGGTGTGGCCGGCCCGGGCCAGCGCGACGGCGGTGGCCCGGCCGATACCGGAGCTGGCGCCGGTGACGATCGCCACCGACGGCGCCGCAGCGGCTCGCCCGCGTCCGCCGGCGGGCCCTTCCCGGCGGTCGGGGTGCCCGGTGTCCATCAGGCCACCTCCGGCACGTCGGCCGGACGGACCTGGTAGCCGGCGCCGGTCAGGCTCGACGCACCCAGGTAGCCGTACAGCGTGGCGGTCGGGCCGGCCGGGCCGGTCCGGAACCCGTGCCACTCCCCCGCCGGGACGAACACCAGGTCACCGGCCCGGAGCGGGACTTCGGCGGTCTCGGTGAGATGGCCGCCGCCTCCGGACATCACCAGGAAGAACTCGTCGGCGTGCGGGTGGCGGTGGAGGTCGTGGCCGCCCCCGACCGCGAAGGTCGAGGCCGCGACGGTGAGCCGGCGGGCGCCGACCGTGTCGGCGGTGGCGAGCCAGCGCACCTCCATCCCCGCCGAACCGGCGATCCGGCCCGCGGCGCCCGGCTCCCGCAGGACCGGGCCAGCCTCGCCCGCCCGGCGCGCGGCGGGAACGGTCCCGGCGGCGGGAACGGTCCCGGCGGCAGGAACGGTCCGGGCGGCAGGAGTGGCGGGGGCGGTGGGAGCGTCAGAAGCGGTGGGCCTCGGCGGGCCCAGCGGGACGGGGTACGGGAGCGGCGCGGGCCGGTCGTCGGCCACCGCCCGCGGCCGGACGGTCAGGACGGCCGCGGGCGCACCGGGCAGTGCCGTGATGCCGCAGGAGCTGCCGGGCGGGTGGTACAGGCCCTCGCCGGGGCCGAGCACACGCCCGGCCGACCGGATCCGGCCGGAGAGGACCACCGTCACCGACTCGGCCACCCTGGAGGGGTGTTGCTCGACCCGGACCCCCGGCGGCAGGGTCTCGACGGTCAGCCCGCCGTGGACCGAGGGCAGGTGGAAGGGGTCGATGAGTCGGCGGAACGCGGGGGCCGTGCGGGGCACGGCGGCGGGTACGAGGATCACGCGAGGTCTCCTTGCACAAAGGGAGTCGTGGGAGTCGGGGGAACCGTGGAAGTCGGGGGAACCGTGGGGGTCGTGGTGGCCGGACCGGACCGGGGCTCCCGGCGGGGCCGTCCGGTCGGGGCGGACCGGCGCCCGGGGCCGGCCGGACCGGGGACGAACGGGGTCGGGCCGCCGACGCGGCCGAAGTCGAGCAGGATCTTGGGCGGGCCGCTGCGCCCCTCGGCGAGCAACCGGAAGGCCGCCGGCCCCGCGGCCGGCGGCAGGACGGCCGCGATGAGCGGTTCCGCCACCAGCACGCCGTCACGGAACAGCCCGAGCGTGCGGTCGTAGTGGTCGAGACCGTGCCGGACCCCGATCACCTCCAGTCCACGCAGGGCGAGCCGACCGGGGGCGAAGTCCGGGTACGGCTGCCCGGCCACGCCGATCACGGCGAGGCGTCCGCCCGGTTCCAGCAGTTCCAGGCCCAACCCGAACGCCTCGACCGCACCGGACGCCTCGACGGCGAGGGCGTAGCGGGCGCCGGCGGTGCGCGCCTGTCCGGGGGTCAGGGCGCGGCGCGCCCCGCAGCGCAGGGCGAGGTCCCGTCCGGCCGGGTCGATGCCGACGGCGTCGACGGATTCGCCTAGCCGGGCGGCGAGTTGGACGGCGAGCAGTCCCATCGTGCCGGTGCCGATCACCGCCACCCGGTCGCCGAGCCGGCAGCGGGCCTGCTCCAGGCCCGCCACCACGGTGACCGCCGGCTCGGTCAGCACCGCCGTCCGGTCCGGTACCTCGTCCGGGACTCGGGAGAGCGAACGCTCGGGCATTTGCACGTACTGGGCGGCGGCGCCCTGGCGACCGTAGAGGCCGACCTCGGTGAGGCGTTCGCAGAGCGGACGGCGGCCCTGCCGGCACATCCGGCAGAGGCCGCAGTGCACCATCGTGTGACCGACCACCCGGTCGCCGGGCGTGAGCCCGGCGACGTCGCGGCCCACCTCGACGACCGTCCCGCACCACTCGTGCCCGGGGACGATCGGGTAGCCGGCCCGTCCGTCCCGCAGGTAGGCGGCGGTGCCGTGGAGAAGCTCCAGGTCGGTGCCGCAGAGGCCGACCAGGGAGGTGCGCACCGTGACCGCGTCCGGCCCGGGTGCCCCCGGTCGGGGCACCCGGGCGAGGGCGATCCGGTGCGGCGCCTCGAACCGCAGGGCGGTCATGGCCCGGCCGGACGCACCCGCCGGGCCCCGGGACGGTGCCGGTCCGGGGGCCGGCACCGCGTTCGGCACCAGGATCGGCACCGGGATCGGCCCGGTGACGGGTCCGGTCACCGGACCTACGGGGCGGCCGCTCACGGTCGGGTCCGTCGTTCGCTGCGGCGCCGGGCCAGGGATTCCCTGGTCGCGGTGGTGCGGCGGGCCGCCGCGAGGCTGAGGCAGAGCACCTCCGCACCGACCGGGCCGGCCTCCAGCACGAGCGTGCGGCCCCGGGTCGCCAGGAGCAGGTCGCCGTCGACGGCCAGGTGGTCGGGCCCGTCGGCGGTCCCGCCGACGAGCAGGGATCCGCGCAGCACGTAGAGGACGGTCTCGGCCTCGGGCTGCCCCGCCAGCGTGTGGTGGGCGCCGGGGCTGAGGCGCAGGTGGTCGAAGGACTCGCACGCGCTGGCGAGCATGGAACGGCGCGCCAGGCAGCGCAGTCGGACGCGTTCGCCGTTCGGGCCGAGGATGACGGCGGCCGAGGCCGTCGCGGTGGTGACGATCACCGGGACTCGCCTCCCTTCGGGCTCGGGGGGTTCTCGGGGCGGTCCGGATGTCCGGGGCGGTCGGCGCCGCCGGAACGGCTACCGCGCTCGGGGTTCTCCGGCGGTTCCGGGTCCGCCCGGTGTTCCGCCTGCGCGGGCCGGTCCGGGTGCACCGGGCGGTGTTCGGTGGTGGGGCGGCCGGCGGCCGGGTGGGCGGCGGCCCGGCCCGGATGCCCGGCGACGGCGAGGACGGCGTGGAAGAACTCCAGACCGGCCGTTCCTGCGGTGAGCACGGTGCCCGTGCCCAGCGGCAGCGTCACGGCGGTGCCCTCGACCAGCGGGATTCCGGAGTCGGGGGCCGTCGACGCCTCCGACCCGGGAGCGGTGGCGGTGCCCGAACCGGCCGTGATGTAGAGGGCGCGTTCGACACCCTCGGCGACGACCTCGGCGCTGCGGCCCGGGTCGAGCCACTGCAGGCCGACGGCGCGGAGCGGTCCGGTCAGCACCCGGCTGGGGTCGACCGCGCCACGTCGGCGGAGGTCGGTGATGACGGTGCCCGTCATGACGGGGACTCCTTCTGCTGTCCGGCGGTCCGTGCTGGGCCGCTTCTGATCTCCACGATGTGGCGCCCGCCGTCCCGGTCGCACGGGAGCCCGGTCCCGTCCTGCTCCCGCCCCCGGCCGGGCCCGGGAACGGCGCCGGTCCCGGGGGTCACGGGACCGGGAACAGCGGCCGGGACGAGGCCCGGGACGACGGGCACGGGCCGAGCGGGGCCGGGCACCGCGGGCCGGACCCGTCTGCCGCTCAGCGGGCGGCGCACAGCGCGTCCGGGAGGGGCAGCAGGCCCTGGCCGGGCACCGCGGCCGGGCCGGGCAGCCGGTCCCGGACGGGCGGCGCGTCCGGTGCGGCGGCCCGGCTGTGCGGGAGGCCGGCCGGACCGCCCAGGCTCCCGACGGCGGCCCGCAGCACCCTGCCGTCCACCGGGCCGAGCAACCGGCCGTCGACGCAGTGCGGGTGACCGAGGTCGGCGAGGAGCAGCAGGCCCGGGGCGGCTGCGGCGCCGACGGCTGCCGCGAGGCGGTCCGTGTCCACGCCGCCGGGCAGGGCGGTCGGCGCGCCGGTCCGGGCCAGCAGATCGCCGTGGGCCCGGGCGGCGGGACCGTTCAGCAGGCCGAGCCGGAAGGCGATCCGGCCGACGAGGAGCAGGCCCAGGGCGTCGGCGTCGCCGGGTGCGAGCGCCGGGCCGACGGCGGTCCGCAGGGCCCGGCCGAGACTCCGGCCGTAGCCGAGGGCGAGGGCCGGGCCGGTCTCGTACGGGTCGAAGCAGACCAGGGCGGCGCGGGCGTCCGCGCAGAGCGCGAGCAGCGCCGTGAGGGTCCGCTCGCCGTACCGGGCCCCGGGGGCGAGGGCCTCGGCCAGCGGCGCGTACTGCGCCGGGCAGACGGCGAGGACGTGCCGGACGACGGCGACCGTCCCGGCTACGGTCTCCCGGGCCGGGCGGTCGGCCAGCCGGTCGGCGCGGACCCAGACCAGGGCGGGCGCGGGACCGGCGGCGCCGCCGCGGCCGGGGTCCGCGGAGGACGGGCCCGTCGGAGCGGGACGGTGCAGGGCGAGCGCCGGTCCGCAGGCCGTGGCGAGGTCGGTCGGTACCCGGACGTCGGCCGCGACGGCGCAGGCCCGCTCACCGCCGACGGCGATGACGACGGTCCGGCCGGCCGGAGCGGGCCGGTCGGGGAGCGGACCGCTCCGCAGGTCGTGGACCGCGCACGGGGCCCGGGAGGCGGCGAGCGCGTGCACCCGGGCCACGAGGTCGGCGGGCGCCGTACCGTCCGTCACGAGGACGAACCGGAAGGCGGCCGACCCGGCAGGACCGGAGGCTTCGGCGGACCCGGCGGACCCTACGAAACCGGCCGAACCGGCGGAACCGGCGAACTCGCCGATCCGTTCGCCGAGTTCGTCCCAGGACTGCTCGCCGCTGCGGACCGCCAGGGAGATGCTCGCGGCACCGGCCTGGATCCGCCGGTCGAGTCGAACGCTGCTACGCATGGCGGGCCTCCTCCCGTTCGGGATCGCACACCCACCGTGCGGCGCCCGTCGCCCCGGACGCCTGAGCCGCCGGGCCTGTCCGCGCCCCGGCCGGGCCCGGGTCCGGCCCGGGTGCAGCGTCCCGGCCCGTCCCGGTGCCCGGGAGGAGGACACCGGGACCGGTCCCGACGGCGCGGGCAACGGGCCGGGCAACGGGCGACGGGCAACGGGCAACGGGCAACGGGCCGGGCAACGGGCGCACAACGGGCGACGGCAGCCCGGGCCTGCCCGCACTCCCGGCCGACCGCTCCGGTCTGCCGTTCCCGGTCAGCCGTTCCCGGTCAGCCGCTCCCTGCCGACGGCGGTCCGCCGGCTGCTGTGCCGTGACCGTCGAGCTCCGGCCGCCGCTCCGGCAGCGCGCCGCTGACCCGCGCCGGCAGGACGGTCAGACAGAGCAGCTCCGCACCGAGCGGCCCGCCGTGCAGGTGGACGGACTCCCCGTGCGGGGCGAGGACCAGGGCGCCGCGGTCGAGCAGGCGCAGCGGCAGGTCGGGGCAGTCGACCAGCGCGACCGGACCGCGCAGCACGTACCAGGCGGCTTCCGTGGATTCGCGCCCGGCGAGGTCGAAGCAGGCGCCGGGGCCGAGCCGGACGTGTTCGAAGGCCTCGCATTCGCTGTGCAGCATGCCCCGCCGGGCCAGGCAGCGGGTGCGGACCCGCTGGGTGCCGGGGCCCAGCAGCAGTCGGGGCCCGCCGGTTCCGGTGACGATCATCGCCGCTCACCGCCCGGAAGGAGCAGCTCCGCGTGCACGTACGCCAGTCCGGACGGTCCGGCGGCGAGGCCGGCCGCCGTGCCGTGCGGCAGGGTGAGCGCGGTCCCGGGCCGCAGCGGCGCCCGGACACTCCCGGCGTCCGTCCGCCCGCCCCCGCCGGTGACGAACACCGTGTGTTCCGCGCCGTCCGCCACGAGCCCGGTGCTTTCGCCGGGCGCCAGTTCGGCGTGGTGGAGCAGGCGCAGCGGTCCGCCGATGACGGCGGACGGGTCCAGCGGCCCGGTCCGCCGCAGGTCGGTGATCACCGTGCTGCCGACCCGTCGGCCGCCGTCGTCACCCGCCCGGTCCGGATCCTCCTCCGTCGGGTCGGCCGGCAGTTCGATCACCAGCCACTCCAGCGGCTCCGCGCCCGTGTTGCGCAACCCGTGCCGGGTGCCGACCGCCGTCAGCACGGCGTCACCGGACCGGACCGGGTACGGGCGGCCGTCGAGGGTGACCTCGCCCTCCCCCGCCAGCAGCACGTAGATCTCGCGGGTCCGGGTGTGCAGGTGTTCGCCGCTGACCCCGCCGACCGGCACGCGGGCCCACTCCACGGCCTCCCAGGCCCCGGTCAGCCCCACCCGGCGGGCCAGGCACGTCCACTCGGTCACCCCGGCCGCGCCGTGCACGCCGTGGACGGCGGCCGGCGCGCCGGTGTCCGCGACCACGATCGCGCTACGCACGCGTCTCACTCCCCTCCCACGTCCGGAACGCCTG
Organism: Kitasatospora sp. NPDC058406; assembly: GCF_042722765.1. Classification (NCBI taxonomy): domain Bacteria; kingdom Bacillati; phylum Actinomycetota; class Actinomycetes; order Kitasatosporales; family Streptomycetaceae; genus Kitasatospora; species Kitasatospora sp. NPDC058406. The sequence goes on along the minus strand of NZ_JBHXKE010000028.1, from coordinate 20,065 downwards.
TCCGATCCCCGGCCACGCTCGCTCCGCCGCCGACCAGGCACGCAACCGGCCGGCCGCCTCGGCGAGTTCACGGGCGTCGAGGTCGTCGACGAAGATGCCTGACCCGATCCCGGACGGCAGTGGCAGCCGTTGCCGCCCGTCGCGGTGGCGAACGGTGTCGGCGAGTGCCTCACCGAGCGTCAGCGGCTCGACCAGCGGGTGCCAGACGGGCAGTTCGAGCCGCCGCATCAGCCGCAGGATCCGTTCGCCCTGCGCGGCGTCGAGCAGTCCGCGCCGCTGGGCGACCACGGTGGTGAGCGCCATGTCGACGCAGACCGCCTCGCCGTGCAGGAGTTCGGGCAGTGCGCGCATCTCCACGGTCGGGCTGAACGAGTGGCCGTAGTCCATGAGGCGTTCCAGCCGGTGCTCCCAGAGGTTGGGCTGGAGCTCCTCCAGCATGCCGTGGACGGCACGGCCGAGCACCGCAGCGGCGACGCGCCGGCCCTGGAAGCGTTCGTCGAGGAGGCTCCGGCCGTGGCGGTCCAGGAGTTCGAAGAGGTCACGGTCCTTGATCAGGGCGACCTTGAGGATCTCCGCGAGCCCGTTCCCGAGGTGCCGCCGGTCCAGGGTGTCGAGGAACGCCGGGTCGAGCAGGGTGTCCACGGCCGGGTGGTAGGTGCCGAGCCGGTTCTTGTGCCGGCCGTGGTTGACGCCGGTCTTGGCGCCGACACCGGCGTCGACCAGACCGATCAGCGTGGTCGGCACCCGGACGAACGGGGTGGAGCGGCGGTACAGGCTGCAGGCGAGGCCGACGACGTCGGTCAGCACGCCGCCGCCGACGGCGATGACCGGTTCGCCGCGTCGGGAGATGCCGAAGGAGTCCATCCGGTCGGCGACCTGGAACACCGAGTCCATGGTCTTCACCTGCTCGTGTGCGGGCAGGACCAGTGCCTCGTACTCGACGCCCTGGGCGGTCAGGTAGCGGTGGAGCCGGTGTCCGTGCAGTTCGTGCACCCGGGCGTCGACCACGACGAGCCGGCGTCCGGGCGGTCCGCCGGCCAGGGCGAGCGCGGGGTTCCCGGGGTTCAGGACGCCGGGGGTGAAGCGGACCCGGTAGCTGACGGGCAGCGCGGTGGCGACCGTCCAGCCGGCGGCCGGGGCGCCGCTCACCGGGTCACCGGTGGCGTGCAGGCCGGCGACGTGCCCGGCTGCCGTGCCGTGCCGGCCCGCGGGGGCGTGGCCGGCGGAGTCGGGCCCGGCGGCGTGGAGACCGGCGGAGTGCGGTCCCGGCACGGCACGGCGGTCGCGGCCCCGGGCCTCGCGGGCGGTCAGGGCGGACGCGGCGTTCTCGGCGCCATCGGCGGTTTCTGCGGGTTCGGCGGCGGGGTGCTGGGGGTGGGGAATGGACACGGGTCGACTCCTTCGCGCGGATCGGGTGGCACGGCGGACGCAGGACGGGCGACCGGGCCGCTCTCCACGCTGTCCCGCCCGCCGTCCCGGCCACACGGGCGGCCGGGCCCATCCGTGTCCCGGCCCCACCCGGGACACGGCCGCCCCCGCGGCCCGCCGCCCCGGCACACCGACCGCCCCACCGCCCAGCCGCCCAGCCGCCCAGCCGACGTACGGTGGAAGCCGGAGGCCGCACCATGCACGTCACCGGAACCCACTTCACCGACCGCACCGACGCGGGACGCCGACTGGCCGCGCTCCTGGGCCATCTGCGCGGCCCCGGCACCGTGGTGGTCGCCCTGCCGCGCGGCGGGGTCCCGGTGGCCGCCGAGGTGGCGGCCGCCCTCGGCGCCCCGCTCGACATCTGCGTGATCCGCAAGCTCGGTGTCCCGTACCAGCCGGAGCTGGGTATGGGGGCGATCGGCGAGGACGGCGTACGGGTGCTCAACGACCAGGTGCTGCGGCCGGCCGGGGTCACGGCGCGGCAGCTCGCCGACGTGGAGTCCCGGGAACGCGTCGAGCTGGAGCGCCGGGCCCGCCGCTACCGGGGCGACCGGCCACCCGCGGACCTGCGGGGGCGGACGGTGGTCGTCGTCGACGACGGCATCGCGACCGGTTCGACCGCCCGGGCCGCCTGCCTGATCGTCCGGGCCCGCGGCGCCGCCCGGGTGGTGCTGGCCGTCCCGGTGGCCCCCGACGACTGGACGGACCGGCTCGACGACGTCGCCGACGAGCTGGTCTGCGTGGGTACGCCGTCGCCGTTCTTCGCGATCGGCGAGTTCTACGCCGACTTCCGGCAGACCGAGGACACCGAGGTCCTCCGCCGTCTCGCCGAGGCCGGCGCACGGGAGGAGACACGGGCGGAGGCAGGAGCCGGCACGCCGGTCGGCGCCGGGCCCCGGGCCGCCGCCGGGCCCGACCGAGGCGTCGAGCCGGACTCCACCGACGCCACAGACCCCACCGACCGCGAGCTGACCGTCGCGGCCGGTGGGGTCCGGCTGACCGGCCGGCTGACCGTGCCCGCCGGGGCACGCGGGATCGTGGTGTTCGCGCACGGCAGCGGCAGCAGCCGGCGCAGCCCGCGCAACCGGTACGTGGCCGACTACCTCAACCGGTCGGGGCTGGCGACCTTCCTCTTCGACCTGCTCACCGAGGACGAGGAGCCCGACCGGCGGAACGTCTTCGACGTCGACCTGCTCGGCGCCCGGCTGACGGACGTCGCCGGCCACCTCCCCGCGGTCCTGCCCGCCCGGCTCTCCGCCGCCCCGTCCGCGGGGCCGCCCGGCCGGGACGGCCCCGCGGACGGGATCCCGCTCGGCCTGTTCGGCGCCAGCACCGGCGCCGCCGCCGCGCTGTGGACCGCCGCCCGGCTCGGCGACGGCGTGCGGGCGGTGGTCTCCCGGGGCGGGCGGCCGGACCTCGCCGGCGCCGGGAACCTGGGCCGCGTCACCGCGCCGACCCTGTTGATCGTCGGCTCCCGGGACGGCCCGGTGATCGATCTGAACCGGCGGGCGCGCGAGCTGCTGCGCTGCGAGAGTGAGCTCGCGGTGGTGCCGAACGCCGGTCACCTCTTCGAGGAGCCGGGCACCCTCGACCGGGTCGCCGAGCTGGCCCGCGTCTGGTTCGTCGACCACTTCGCACCGGCCTGACGAACTCCGCCGCGACCCCCGCCACGACCCGCCGACCCGCCTGCACACACCGACCCGCACCACCCCTGACCAGGCCCTGACCGGGCCCTGACCGGGCTCCGAGCACGCCCCGGCCCCACCGTGGCCGGCCGCTCCCGGGGCACCCGACCGACGCCCCCGGTCCCTCGGGGGCGTTCCTCAGAACTCGTGAAACCGCCCCCAAGACCAGGCATTCTGCACAGCAGGACCAGGGATTTCCTGATCACCTTGTACACATTGAACAGTGGAAATCCGACCTGTTGCCCAACCACCCCGACTGGAGCAAGCTCTCCGCTCAGCCGCACTCGCACCCACCCCGCGGCGCGGCCGCCTCAAGCGGATGCCTCAATGCCGAGGCCTCAATGTGGAGGAACGACCGATGACCCCGCAGTCCCACGCCCTTGAGCTCACCCCCGAGGAACGCGAGGCCGGTCTCGACGCCGAGCAGCTCCGCCGCCTCGTCGGCCTCGTCGAGCACGACCCCGCGACCGACCCGTTCCCGGTCACCGCGCAGGACGCCGTCGTGTTCGTCGTCGGCAACGCCACCCAGACGGCCCAGTTCTACCAGGTCGTCTTCGGCATGGAGCTGGTCGCCTACTCCGGTCCGGAGACGGGCGTCCGCGACCGCAAGGCCTTCGTCCTGCGCTCCGGCTCCTGCCGGTTCGTGATCACGGGCGGCGTCGCCCCGGACAGCCCGCTGCTGGACCACCACCGCCGGCACGGCGACGGCGTCGTGGACCTGGCGCTGGAGGTCCCGGACGTCGACAAGTGCATCGCGCACGCCCGGGCCCAGGGCGCGACGGTCCTGGAGGAGCCGAACGACGAGTCCGACGAGAACGGCACCGTGCGCCGCGCCGCGATCGCCACGTACGGCGAGACCCGGCACACCCTGATCGACCGCTCCCGCTACCACGGCCCGTACCTGCCGGGGTTCGTCGCCGCGCAGAGCAGGGTGAAGCACCCCGAGGGCTCGCCGCGGCGGCTGTTCCAGGCGCTCGACCACGCGGTCGGCAACGTCGAGATCGGCAAGATGGACCAGTGGGTCGCCTTCTACAACAAGGTCCTGGGCTTCGTGAACATGGCCGAGTTCGTCGGTGACGACATCGCCACCGACTACTCCGCCCTGATGTCCAAGGTCGTCGCCAGCGGCAACCACCGGGTGAAGTTCCCGCTCAACGAGCCGGCCGTCGCCAAGAAGAAGTCCCAGATCGACGAGTACCTGGAGTTCTACACCGGCGCGGGCTGCCAGCACATGGCGCTGGCCACCAACGACATCCTCACCACGGTGGACGTGCTGCGTGCCCGCGGCGTGGAGTTCCTGAACACCCCCGACTCGTACTACGACGACGCCGAGCTGCGCGAGCGGATCGGCAAGGTCCGGGTGCCGATCGAGGAGCTCAAGAAGCGCGGCATCCTGGTCGACCGGGACGAGGACGGCTACCTGCTCCAGATCTTCACCAAGCCGATCGGCGACCGTCCGACCGTCTTCTACGAGTTCATCGAGCGGCATGGTTCGCTGGGCTTCGGGAAGGGCAACTTCAAGGCGCTCTTCGAGGCCATCGAGCGCGAGCAGGACCGCCGCGGCAACCTCTGAGGCGCCGCCCCGGCCCGGCGTCACGCGCCGGGCCGGAAACCGCCGGCCCGGCGCCACCCCGCCGGGCCGGCCATCGCGGAACCGGCACCGCGGGACCGGCACCGCTGGAACCGGCCACCGCTGAGCCGTAGGAAGGTCTGGGAGGAGCAGGACGATGGCGCACTACCGGCAGCTGGGCAGCATCCCGCCCAAGCGGCACACGCAGCACCGCACACCCGAAGGCGGTCTGTACTACGAGGAGCTGATGGGCGAGGAGGGGTTCTCCTCGGACTCCTCGCTGCTCTACCACCGGGGCATCCCCTCGGCCGTCGTGAACGCGGTGCCGTGGGAGTTGCCGGACCAGTCGACGGTGCCCAACCACCCGCTGCTCCCCCGCCACCTCAAGCTGCACGAGCTGTTCGCGGGCCAGGACTGGAAGTCCGCGGACGTCGTGGCCGGTCGCCGGCTGGTCCTCGGCAACGGCGACGTGCGGATCTCCTACGTCGCCGCCGGGGCGCCCAGCGAGCTGTACCGCAACGCGCTCGGTGACGAGTGCGTGTACGTGGAGTCCGGCACCGGCACCCTGGAGACGGTGTTCGGCACGTTGGAGGTCGGCCAGGGCGACTATGTGATCATCCCGCGGGCGACCACCCACCGGTGGCTGCCGACCGGCGACGAGCCGCTGCGCGCCTACTGCATCGAGGCGAACAGCCACATCACCCCGGTCAAGCGCTTCCTCTCCAAGTACGGCCAGCTGCTGGAGCACGCGCCGTACTGCGAGCGGGACCTGCGCGGCCCGGCCGACCTGCTGCCGGCCGACGCCGCGCCCGAGGGCGACGTCGACGTGCTGGTCAAGCACCGCGGCCCGAACGGGATCTCCGGCACCCGCTACACCGTGCCGCACCACCCGTTCGACGTGGTCGGCTGGGACGGCTGCCTGTACCCGTACGCGTTCAACATCCGGGACTACGAGCCGATCACCGGGCGGATCCACCAACCGCCGCCGGCCCACCAGGTGTTCGAGGGCAACGGGTTCGTGATCTGCAACTTCGTGCCCCGCAAGGTCGACTACCACCCGCTGTCGATCCCCGTGCCCTACTACCACTCCAACGTGGACAGCGACGAGGTCATGTTCTACTGCGGCGGCGACTACGCGGCCCGCAAGGGCTCTGGCATCGCCCAGGGCTCGATCTCGCTGCACCCCGGCGGCCACACCCACGGCCCGCAGCCGGGCGCGTACGAGCGGTCCATCGGCGCGGAGTTCTTCGACGAGCTCGCGGTCATGGTGGACACGTTCCGCCCGCTGGAGCTGGGCGAGGGCGGCCGGGCGAGCGAGGACCCGGGTTACGCCTGGACCTGGGCCGGCCGGGGGCCGCAGCGGTGAACGACACCCGGGAGTCCGTCGTCCCCGAGCTGTTCCGGGGGCTCTTCGACGACGCGGCGGTGTTCCCGCCGGGGAACCTGCCGGTCGCCGAGGCGGCGCCCGCCCACCGCGCGCACCGGACCGCCTGGTACGCCGACGCGGTCGGCCCGTTCCTCTGCGGAGCGGGCCGGCTGGCCGAACTGGGCGGGACGGTCGGCTCCGGGCCCGCCCTCCGGGTCGGCCTGGTGCTGCCGGGGGGCAGCTCCGAGCTCGGCCCGGCACTCACCGCCGCCGCGCCGTTCGAGGTCGCCGGGGTCGAGCTGTCGACCCGGGACGCCCGGGAGGCGATCGCCGCGCTCGACCTGCTGCTGCCGCCCTCCGTCCCGGCTGCCGTCGAACTGCCGCGCGAACTGCTGCGCGGCGACGGCCTGGACGAGGTGCTGGACGCCCTGGTCGACAGCCCGTACCGGGCCAAGTTCCGCACCGGCGGAGTGGTGGCCGGGGCCTTCCCGGACGAGGAGGAGCTGGCCGGCTTCCTCACCGGCTGCGCGCAGCGCGGCCTGCCGTACAAGTGCACCGCCGGGCTGCACCACGCCGCCCGGCACACCGACCAAGCGACCGGCTTCGAGCACCACGGCTTCCTGAACGTCCTGCTCGCGGCCCTGGAGACCGACCGGAAGGCCGCCGCCGAGGTGCTGGCGGAGCGGTCCGGCGAGGTCCTGGCAGCGTCGGTACGCGACCTGACGGATCGTCAGATCACCGCGATCCGCAACTCGTTCACGGCGTTCGGCACGTGCAGCATCGTCGAGCCGCTGGACGACCTGGCCGCGCTCGGCCTGCTGTCCGGGCCCGGCGCCGCGCCGGCCGGGTCGACCTCGCCACCCACCTCGCCCGACTCCCCGTCCCAGGAGGACCGTTGACCACCCCCCTCAGCCGGCCGGTGAGCGCCCAGGACTCCCCGTTCGGCGTGCACAACCTGCCCTACGGCGTCTTCACCGCGGCCGACCGGCCGGGCCGGCGGCGCGTCGGCGTCCGGATCGGGGACTTCGTCCTCGACGCCGGAGCGGCCGCCCGCGCCGTCGGGGCGCCGTCCGTGCTGCTCGACGCGGAATCGCTCAACCCGCTGCTGGGAGCGGGCCGTCCGGTCTGGACGCAGGTCCGGGCCGACCTGACCCGCTGGCTCACCGAGGAGTCCTTCCGGGAGGCCGTCTCCCCGGCGCTGCTGCCGCTCGCGGAGGTGGAGCTCCACCTGCCGTTCGAGGTCGCCGACTACGTCGACTTCTACGCCTCCGAGCACCACGCCACCAACCTGGGCCGGATGTTCCGCCCCGGCACGGAGCCGCTGACACCCAACTGGAAGCACCTGCCGATCGGCTACCACGGGCGCTCCGGCACCGTCGTGGTCTCCGGCACGCCGGTGGTCCGCCCGCACGGCCAGCGCAAGGCGCCCGCCGACGCCGCCCCGTCCTTCGGCCCGACCCGGCGGCTGGACATCGAGGCCGAGGTCGGCTTCGTGGTCGGCGCCCCGTCCGCGCTCGGCACGCCGGTCCCGCTGGACCGGTTCCGCGAGCACGTCTTCGGCGTCTGCCTGGTCAACGACTGGTCCGCGCGCGACATCCAGGCCTGGGAGTACGTGCCGCTCGGCCCGTTCCTCGGCAAGTCCTTCGCCACCTCCCTCTCGCCGTGGATCGTGCCGCTGGACGCCCTGGAGCACGCGCGGGTCGCCCCGCCGGCCCGGGACGTCGAGCCGCTCCCCTACCTGGACGACCGCGGCGGCGAGCCGTGGGCGCTGGACCTCGCGCTGGAGGTGCGGCTCAACGGACACACCGTCTCCCGGCCGCCGTTCGCCGCGATGTACTGGACGGCCGCCCAGCAGCTCACCCACATGACGGCCAACGGCGCCTCGCTGCGCACCGGCGACCTGTTCGCGTCGGGCACGGTCAGCGGACCGGAGCGGGACACCCGAGGCGCGCTGATCGAGCTGACCTGGAACGGCGAGGAGCCGCTCAAGCTCCCCGACGGGTCCACCCGGACGTTCCTGGAGGACGGCGACGAGGTGACCATCACCGCCACCGCCCCCGGCCCGGACGGCACGCGGATCAGCTTCGGCGAGGTCACCGGCCGCGTGGCGCCGTAGGGGGCCTCGCGGGCCGCACCGGCCGTCCCACCGCGAAGGGCGGCACCGTACGCAACCGGTGCCGCCCTTCGCGCCGGTCGGCGACTCCCCGCCCACCACGTACCGCTCGGCCGGACGGCGACGTCCACCGGCACCGATGGACGTCCATGATCGCGTCGGTTCTCAGGGGTCACCGCTGCCAGTACCGTGTCCGGAGGAACCATCCGACCTTGCAGCGCGGGACCGATGACGGACGGGAGCGAGCCCGATGAGTGACGAGGTACAGGTCTACCGGGACGGCGGCGTGGGGCGGATCGTGCTCGACCGCCCGAGAGCCCTCAACTCCCTCACCCACGGCATGATCACGACCGTCCGGGCCGCACTGGACGGCTGGGCCTCCGACGACGCCGTCCGTGCCGTGGTCCTGACCGGCGCCGGCGACCGCGGGCTCTGCGCGGGAGCGGACATCCGGGCGATGCACGACGACGCCAAGGCGGGCGGAGCCGGTTCGCGCGCCTTCTTCCGCGACGAGTACCGGCTCAACGCGCTGATCGCCCGCTACCCGAAGCCGTACCTCGCGGTGATGGACGGCATCACCATGGGCGGCGGTGTCGGGCTGTCCGCCCACGGCGCGGTGCGGATCGTCACCGAGCGTTCGGTGGTGGCGATGCCGGAGACCCGGATCGGCCTGGTGCCGGACGTCGGCGGCAGCCGCCTGCTGGCCCACGCCCCGGGCGAGTTGGGCACCCACCTGGGGCTCACCTCGGCCTCGATGGGGCCGGGCGACGCGCTGCTCTGCGGGTTCGCCGACCACTTCGTCCCGTCGGCGCAGGTGCCGGCCCTGCTCGCCGGGCTCGTCGCCGCCGACGGCCTCGACACCGTGGCCGCGGTCACCGCCGCCGTGGCCGCGCACGCCGAACCGGCGCCGCCCGCCGCACTCGCCCGGCAGCGGGCGTGGATCGACGAGTGCTACGCCGCCGACAGCGTCGAGGAGATCGTCGATCGGCTGCTCGGCAGCGGGGTCCCGGAGGCGAAGGAGGCGGCCCAGCAGGTGCTCGCCAACTCCCCGACCGCCGTCAAGGTCACGCTCGCGGCGCTGCGCCGGGCCCGCACGCTGCCGTCGCTGGAGGCGGTGCTGGAGCAGGAGTACCGGATCTCCTGCGCGGCGCTGGACGGCCACGACCTGGTCGAGGGCATCCGCGCGCAGGTCGTGGACAAGGACCGTGACCCGCACTGGTCCCCGGCGTCGCTGGCCGCCGTCACCGAGGAGGACGTGGCGCGTTTCCTGGCCCCGCGTGAGGGTGACGGGCCGGCCCTGGACTGAACAGCCGGACCGACCCGCCCGAGCCGCCGGCCCGAACCCCCGGGGCGCGGCCCGTGACGACCGTCTCGCGGAGCGAGACTGGCGCGAGGCGGTCCGGTTCGGAGATCGTGGGGTGGTCAGAGCGCGCCCCGGCGGCGCCGAGCAGTGGAAAAGGGAGTCAACGGCGATGACCGACACCTACGAGACGATCCTGGTCGAGCGCAAGGGCCGGGTCGGGCTGATCACGCTCAACCGGCCGGAGGCCCTGAACGCGCTCAACACGCAGCTCATGAACGAGGTCGTGACCGCCGCGACCGCGTTCGACCGGGACCCGGAGATCGGCTGTCTGGTGATCACCGGCTCCGAGAAGGCGTTCGCGGCCGGCGCCGACATCAAGGAGATGCAGGGCAACCGGTTCCCCGACGTCTACCTGGACGACTGGCTGGGCCCGTGGGACCGGCTCGGCGAGCTCCGCAAGCCGGTGGTGGCCGCGGTGGCCGGCTTCGCCCTGGGCGGGGGCTGTGAGCTGGCGATGCTCTGCGACATCCTGCTCGCGGCGGACACCGCGAAGTTCGGCCAGCCGGAGATCAAGCTGGGGGTGATCCCCGGGATCGGCGGTTCGCAGCGGCTCACCCGGGCGGTCGGCAAGGCGAAGGCGATGGAGCTGTGCCTGACCGGCCGGATGATGGGCGCCGAGGAGGCCGAGCGGGCCGGCCTGGTCTCCCGGATCGTCCCGGCCGACCGGCTGCTGGCCGAGGCGCTGGCGACGGCCGAGAAGGTCGCGGAGATGTCCGCGCCGGCGAGCATCATGCTGAAGGAGGCGGTCAACCGCGCCTTCGAGACCACCCTCGCCGAGGGCGTCCGCTTCGAGCGGCGGCTCTTCCACGCCGTCTTCGCGACCGCCGACCAGAAGGAGGGCATGGCGGCGTTCGCCGAGAAGCGGCCGGCGTCGTTCACCCACCGCTGACAACTGACGACCGCTGACAACCGGCGTACGGCGGCCGGCGGTTCACGGGCGCCGCCGGCCGCTGCCCGGCGGCCGACCGGTCAGCGGTCGCCGGTCACCGGTCCGACTGCTGCTCGGCCGTCGCCCGACCGCCGCCCGCGTTCCCCGGCACCGTGTTGAGCCGGGCGAGTCCGCTGCGTGTCGCGGCGACCACGACCCGGTCGCCCGGCTCCAGGCCCCGGGTACGGTCCGCGTAGTTCCAGTGGTACACCTGCGGGCTGCGGGCCAGCCGGACGGCGAGGACCCGGACACCCCCCGGGTCCTCCAGGTCGTGCCGGTTCAGGCCGATCAGGCCGCTGCCGACCTCGGCCCGCAGTTCGGCGATCAGCAGGACGTGCCGGAACACCGACAGGGTGCCGAGCACCTCACGCCCCATCAGGGCCGCGGCGAAGGCGGGCGCCGAGAGGTAGGACGTCGAGCGGGACGCCGCGTTGTCCAGCGTGGCGTACACGTGATGGGCGAAGTTGTCGTCGAAGAGCCGCACGACGACCCGGACATCGGGCCGGACGGCGCGCGCCTCCAGGGCCGCCTCCAGGTTGGTCGCGTCGTCGCCGCTGACCGCGACCACGGCCCGGCTGCGCTTCAGCCGGGCCCGGCGCAGCTGCTCGGCGAGCGGACCGTCGTCGACCACCACCGGGACCCCCAGCGCGCGGACCGCGGAGATGCCGCGGGCCTGCGGGTCGCGTTCGAGCCCGACCACCGGGACGCCGAGGCCGTGCAGTTGGGCGACCACCCGGGTGCCGACGTTGCCGAGGCCGATCACGATGACGTGGTCGCGGGTGCCGGCGCCGGGGTTGCGGGGCTGGCCGCGCCGTCCGGAGGCGAGGACCTCGACCATGATGGCCGTGGCGACCGGTGCGAAGGTGATCCCGCAGAAGGTGATCACCACCTGGGCGATCCGCTGCCAGGTGCCGCCGGTGCCCGTCCCGGCGGCGGCGTCGGCGGGCTGGTCCGGCTGAGCCGCGCCGGCCAGGTCGAGCAGCGAGACGTACAGCGACCAGCCGAAGTCGCGGTTGAGGTACCAGAGCAGGCCGAAGGCGAGCAGCACCGCGGCCAGGGCGGTGATCAGCACCAGCCGGAGCCGGGCGCTGGTGAAGAAGCGGAGGGTGTCGAGCAGCCGCCAGCGCAGCCGGCGCCACCAGGCGATCCGGACCGGGGGCTCGCTCGGCAGGGTCTGCAGCGCCGCGACCCCGCCGCGCCCCTCGACGGCGGCCCCGGCGGCCCCGGCGACCTCGCGGGCGGCGGTGTCGGCTTCGGCTTCGGCGGCCCGGTCGGCGGCGACCTCGGCGGACTCCGCGGCCTCTGCGGACTCCGCAGATTCCGCAGACTCGGCGACCTCGGCGACCTCGGAGGACTCGGCGGCCTCGGCGGCCTCGGCGGCAGGTTCCCGGGCGGCCTCGCGGCCGGTGTCCCCGTCCCCGGCCCGATCTCCCGCCCCGTCCCCGCTCCCGGGCGTCCCGGCGGCCCCCTCCGCCCCGGCGGCCCGGCGGGCGGCGGCGCCGGAGCGGATCGGCCCGTCGTCGCCGAACTCCCTGGCCAGCCGCACGAAGGACGCCGAGTCGCCCTCCTGCTCGGGGAGCAGCCGGGTGCGGCCGAGGTCCTGGCGGTCGATCCGGTCGGCGACGACGCAGATCCGGTGGGAGTCGATGTCGTCGTCGTAGGCGATGTGCAGGAAGCGGTCGCCGACCTGGACGGAGTTGGGGCGGGAGAGCGCGGCGGCGGCGAAGGCGGGCGCGGCGGTCGCGGAGCCGGAGAGCGCGGTGCCGTTCCTGAGCAGCCGTTCGATGTTCTCGCCGAGCCGCTGGTTGAACATCCGCAGCACGATGCGGATGTCGGGGTTGTGGCCCTGGGCGGAGAGCGCGGCGTGGATGTTCTCCTGGTCGCGGCCCTCGACCAGGGCGATGCCCCGCGCGGTCTCGACCCGGACGGCGCGCAGCGCCTCCTCGGTGACGCCGGCGTACTCGACGACGGCGGCGACCCCGTCCAGTTGCTCGATCTGCGGTGCGTGGTCGCGGGTCCGGTCCGGGACGAGGACCACCACGGGCACTTCGTAGTGTTCGACGAGTTCGAGCGTGAGGCGGTGGGCGAGCGCGTTTCCGCCGCAGACGATGTAGTGCTGGCTGATCGGTTCGACCGGAGGGGTCCCCCACCCTTCAGAAGTCATATCGCCGGACGATATCGACGCGAGGCGAGGCGGAGATGGACGTCCGGTGGCCTAGGGGAAACAGCCGCGGGGGGAAACGGCGGCGGTGCGGAACGGCCGCGCCCTGAGCCGGGCCGGTCCCCCGAACGGGTGCATCCGGCGGGCGGTGCGCGGCACACGCGGAGATCGTGAGGAACGCCGACCCGCTCCGCTCCCCCAGGAGGACGCCACCGTGGTCTCCCCGATCATCACTCCCGACGGCTCCCCGGTCCGGGGCCCGCTCGGACTGCTCGCCAAGGCCGCCTGGCAGGTCCTGCTGGTCGCCGGGCTCGTCTCGCTCGGCCTCGGGATCATCGTGTTCGTCTGGCCGGAGCAGACGCTGCTGGTGGTGGGCGTCCTGTTCGGCCTCTACCTGCTGGTCATCGGCATCGTCCAGCTGGTCGCGGCGTTCGGCACGCACGCCACGACGGCGCTGCGGGTGCTGGCCTTCATCAGCGGGGCGATCTGCGTGCTGCTGGGCCTGCTCTGCTTCCGCAGCGCGGCCCGGTCGTTGCTCCTGCTGGCGATCTGGATCGGCATCGGCTGGCTGTTCCGGGGCATCACCCAGCTCGCGGCCGTGATCTCGGACGCGTCCATGCCCGCCCGCGGCTGGCAGGCCGTCGCCGGGGTCGCGAACACCCTGGCGGGCGTGCTGCTGATGGTCTGGCCGGTCGGTTCGATCACCGCGCTGACCATCCTGTCCGGGTGCTGGCTGGTGATCCTCGGGTTGGTCGAGATCGTGACGGCGTTCCAGGTCCGGAGCACGGCCGGCCGGATCCCCTCCGGCGTCTGACGCCCCGGCCCCGACCCCACCCGGGGCCGGGGCCGGGGCCGATCCACCGATCGGGGGGTCAGTGCCAGGCGGGGGCGTCCGTCCCCCAACGCCCCGGCGGGCGCGACCACCCCGCCGGGGCGCCCGCGTACGCGACGGGCGACAGGGCGTGGCGCAGCCGCCCGTACGGCGAGTCGGTCTCGGTGATCCAGCGCGCCGGGTCGTACGGCTCGTCGTTCGGAAGGACGCGCGGGTCGGCGGTGGGCGCGATGCCCTCCAGCAGCCAGGAGGCGGTGCCGGCCAGGGAGTAGCGCAGCCGGCGGCCGCCCGGGCGGGTCGTGCGCTGGTCGGTGAGGGCCCGCAGGACCCCGGCCGCGATCAGGTAGCCGGTGCCGTGGTCAAGGGCCTGGGCGGGCAGCACACCGGGGCGGCCGTCGGCGCCGGCCTCGATCCCGGCGATGCCGACGCCTGCCTGGACCAGGCTGTCGAAGCCGCGCCGGCCGGACCAGGGTCCGGTCCAGCCCCAGGCGTTGAGCTGTGCGACGACCAGCCCGGGGCGGCGTGCGAGCAGCGCCTCGGGGGCCAGGCCGTGGGCGTCGAGGGAGCCGGGGCGGTAGCCGGTGACGACGACGTCGGCGGTGGCGAGCAGGGTCTCCAGGACGGCCCGGTCGGCGGGGTCGGCGAGGTCGAGGCGGGTGGAGCGCTTGCCGAGGCCCGTGTCGACGTGGGCGTCCTCGGCCTCGGGGAGCCGGGGTGAGTCGACCCGGAGCACGTCGGCGCCGAGCAGGGCGAGGGTGCGGGTGGCGACCGGTCCGGCGATGACCCGGGTGAGGTCGAGGACGCGGATCCCGGCGGCGGGGAGCGGGGCGGGGCCCAGGGGCCGGGGGGCGGCCTCGTCGACGACCCGGGACTCGACCAGCGGCAGCGCGGTCTCGCGGACCGGCGCGACGGCGACAGCGAGCGCCCCCGCCGCGTACGCGCGCTCCTGGACCGACGCGGCCGGCCGCTGCCGCAGCTCCGCGGCGAGCCGCTCGGGCCCGGTGTCGGCGGGCAGGCCGAGGACGGTGAGCAGCCGCTCGCGGTGGTGGGGGTAGTTCGCGTGGGTCCGGAGCCAGCCGTCGGCGGTCTGCCAGAAGCCGGAGAGGGGCGCGAAGGAGACCGGGGTCCGGCCGTCGATCCGCAGGTGGCGTTCGCTGACGAAGGCGGTGGCGACGGCGCCGTGGTCGATCCCGACCTCCGGTACCGGTCCGCCGGACCGCAGCGCGGCGAGTTCGGCGGCGGCCAGCGAGCAGGCGGCGACGGTGGCCCGGGCGAGGCGCAGGACGGGGAGCCGGGAGGGCAGCACCGCGTCGGGGCCGTGGAAGGCGACCCGCTCCAGCAGGTCCGCCGGCCCCCCGAGGGCGGCCCAGGCATCGGCGGTGGGCAGGTCCCCGACGGGCACGGGACCGGGGCCGGACGGTGAGGACGTCGAACGGTCTGTCATGAGCGCATTCTGCTCCCGTCCTCAGGCGGTCGCCGTGACACCCGCCACAAGCATCAGCAGGACCGCCGAGACGACGGTCATCCGGCGGGCGGCGGCCGGGTCGGCGCCGAAGCGGCCGCCGAGCCGTCCGCTGGCGTGCGCGACCAGCCCGTAGACGACGGCGCAGGCCAGCACGTTGAGCGTGCCGAGCACGAGCACCTGGCCGCCGACCGGCAGCCCTGCGGCGGGGTCGACGAACTGCGGCACCAGGGAGAGGTAGAGCAGCAGGCCCTTGGGGTTGAGCAGCGCGGTGAGAGCGGACTGGCGCAGCACCGTGGCCGTGGGCTGCGGCCGGGGTGCGGCGAGGGCGGTGCCGCCCCGTCCGCGGCGGAGCGCGAGCAGCATGGTGACGGCGAGGACCAGCAGGTAGACGGCGCCGGTGACGCGGAGGACGGGCAGGGCCGCGGGGACGGCCCGCAGGGCCGCGGCGAGTCCGGCGCTGGAGAGCAGGGTGTGGACCGTGTAGCCGGCGCAGACCCCGGCGACGGCGGTCAGTGCGGCGCGCCGGCCCTGGCCGAGGCCGCGGGCGGCGATGTAGAGCCAGTCGGGGCCGGGCGTACAGACCAGTAGCAGGTCGACCCCCAGGAAGAGGAGGAGGGCGTGGGTGTCCATGGCGGTGACCTGTCGTGCTCGGCCGGGCGGGTTGCGGTCACTGACGGTAGCCGGATCGGCCTGGCATGCGATGGCTACTTCGTGCCCGCCTTCACCACCTTTTGGCAGAATATTGCGCCATGGACCGAATTGACCGCAGAATCCTCCACGAGCTCCAGCAGGACGGCCGTCTCAGCAACGCCGAACTGGCCGCCCGGGTCGACCTCACCCCCTCGCCCTGCCTGCGCCGGGTCCGGCAGCTGGAACAGGACGGCGTGATCCGCGGCTACCGGGCCCTGCTGGACGGCGCGGCGGTCGGCCGCGGCTTCCAGCCCTTCGTGACGATCACCATGCGGCACGAGGACCAGGTCACGGTGGCGGAGTTCGAACGGCGGGTGGCCGAGCTGCCGGAGGTGGTGGAGGCGCACCGGCTGTTCGGGGAGCCGGACTACCTGCTGCGGATCGCGGTGGCGGACATCGCGGCGTACGAGAGGTTCATCACCGGCGTGCTCTCCGGGCTGCCGGGGATCGCCCAGGTCAACTCCCACCTGACGATGAAGCAGGTCAAGACCGACCGGGGCATCCCGACCGGCGGCTGACCCGCGCGCCGTGGCCGGCGTGGCCTGCATAGCCTGCATGGCCTGCGCTCAGGCGGCGCTCGGGGGCCGTCCGGAGCGCCCTCCGAGCGCGCCCGGAGGGCACTCAGAAGGTGAACCGCAGCGACCGGACCCGGTGGTCGAAGCTGGACGGGACCAGCTCCGGCTCGCCGACCGAGCGGATCCCGGGCAGGCGGGTGAACAGCTCCCGGTAGAGCACCTTCATCTCCTGCCGGGCGAGGTGCGCGCCGAGGCAGTAGTGCGGTCCGCCGCCGCCGAACCCGAGGTGGGGGTTGGGGCTGCGGGTGATGTCGAAGGCGTCCGGGTCGGCGAAGACCGTCTCGTCGCGGTTGGCGGAGCCGAAGTAGAGCACCGCCTTGTCCCCGGCCCTCAGCAACGGGCCGTCGGGGCCGCCGAGCCGGTGGTCGACGGCCAGGGTCCGGCGGAACTGGATGATCGGGGTGGCGTGGCGGACGATCTCGTCGACCGCCCCGCCGAGGTGCCGGTCGAGGTCGCCGACGAGCAGGGCCCGTTGTTCCGGGTGGGCGGTGAGCAGGTGGAGGCCGTGGGCGAGCGCGTTGCGCGTCGTCTCGACGCCGGCGACGAGCAGCAGGGAGAAGAAGGCCCCGAGCTCACGGCCGGTCAGGCGGCGGCCGTCGACGTCGGCGGTGACGAGGGCGGTGACGAGGTCGTCGGCGGGGCGGCGGCGGCGCTCGCGGCCGAGGTCGGCGACCATGCCCTGCATCCGGGCCAGTGCCAGCAGGCCGCGGCCGGGCATCCGGAGCCGGGCGCGCAGCGGGCGGGCGACGCCGGTGTGCTCGGACGCGTGGTTGACCTGGTCGAGGATCACGCGACGGGGCTCCTCGGGGATGCCCATCATGTTGCAGATCACCTGGAACGGGAGCTCGGCGGCGACCGAGGTGACGAAGTCCTCGGGGCGCTCGCGCTCCACCCGGTCGACGAGGTCGGCGGCGACCCGCCGGATGTCGTCCTCGACCTTGGAGATCAGCCGCGGGGTGAAGGCCCGGGAGACGATGCGGCGCAGCTGGGCGTGGCGGGGGTCGTCCAGGTTGACCATGGAGTCCCCGAACAGCAGCCGGACCCAGCGCGCCGGTTCGGGGGTGGTGACGCCCGGTCCGCTGAGGAAGACGGCGGGGGTGCGGCCGGCCTCGACGACGTCGGCGTGCCGGACGAGGGCGTGGAAGCCGTGGCCGGGGTGCCCGGAGCCGGGTCCGCCGAACCGGGCCGGGGCGGGGAGGCGGCGCAGTTCGGCGAAGGCGGCGGCGCGGACGGCGGCGGGCAGCCGCCAGAACGCGGGGTCGGCGAGGTCCACGGCGGGAACGCCGGCGTCGGGCACCCCGGCGTCGGCCTCGGGTACGGCCTCGGGTGCGGCCTCGGCGTCGGGTGTGGCGGCGGTGCTCATGCCTGTCCTCCTGCCCCCTCACACCCCGTGTGCGCGGGGTCACATCGCGGGGTCACATCTAGTACGTACCGGAAAGGAAGCTGTCAAACCGTGCTGCTGGTACGACTAACGGGTATTCAGGCACAGACGTCGCAAGCGGGACGTCCGTACCGTCATGAACCAGCCACCGCACGGCCCCCGGCCACCCCACCCGTTCCCGCCGCCCGCACAGGGCGGTAGTGCCCGAACGGCTTGCCCGGGACAGCGGTGCCCGTGGTGGTCGGACGTGGCGGGACGGGGGCGGAACCGGCCAATACCCGAGGGTGCGGTACTGGCCGACGGAGGCGGGTGCGACGATGAGTGTCATCGTGATGACCGACCGGATCCGCTCGCTGCGCGCCGTGGTCTTCGCTGCGCTCTGCGTAGCGCTGGCCGCCGCGGCTCACGTCGCCATGGCCGGCGCCGGGATCTCCCCCCCGGTACTGGCGGGCGCCTTCGGTCTGACCCTCGGCCTCACCTGGCTGCTGGCCGGGCGACAGCGGGGGCTCGGCCTGATCAGCGTCTGGATGGTGGCCGCGCAGACCGCGCTCCACCTGACGTTCGAACAGGCCGGAACGCTCGCCGGGGGCGGCGGGCTCGGCCGGCTGGCCGGGACCGACTGGGCCTCGCTGCTGCTCTGCAATCCGGAAGCCTCTCCCACCGGCCTCTCGCCGGACGACCTGGCCCGGATGGCCGGACTCGACCCGGCGGTGCCACCGGCCGTCACGACGGCAGCCGTCCAGCACCACGCGCACGGCGCGGCGACCACCGCGGACCCGTCCGCGCTGTCCGGCGCCGCGACGTCCGGGGACGGTCTGGCGGCCCACGGGACGGCGGCGCACGACATGGCCGCGCACGGCATGACGCCCGGCATGATCACCGCCCACGTGCTCGCCGCGCTGGCCTGTGCGCTGCTGCTCTGGCGCGGTGAGGCGGCCCTGGCCCGGTTGTTCGAACTGCTCGGTTCGCTGGGCTCGGTGCTGGCAGGCGCACTGCTGGTGCCGCTGCTGGCCCTGCTCGGCTGTCCGGTCGGCCTCCGGCCGCCGACCGCACCGAGAACCGCCGGCCACCGAACCCGGCCGCCCCGGTTGGTGCTGCTCTCGCACGCCCTGGTCCGACGCGGTCCGCCGGTCCTCGCGCTCGCCCGCTGACGCGCCCGTCGCCTCCCCCGACACCACCGGTGTCCGGGGCGCGACGGGCCGGTCGCCCTGCGCCGTTCCGCCGGACACCGCGCACTCCCGAGTACCGCTACTCCGGAGTGCGTCCGGCGCCGCCGCGCCGCCAGGGCCCGGGCCCGGCACGTGCCGCCGCCCCCGCAGTCATGCGGGGCGACGTGGCACGACCGGCCCACCGACGCCGAGGGTGCCGCCCGCAGCGGCACCGCCCCTGTCTTCCCCTCAGGACCTTCCATGCCTGACTACGACGGCGCACCGGCCTCGTCCGGCGCCACCGTCCTACCGCGTCCGCCCGTCGTCCCCCTGCCCGGGACGGCCCGATCCAGCACTGCCCCGGCCCGCGTCTCCCCGGTCCGCGTCGCCGCGCTCCGCCGCGAGGCGGGCGAGGAGCCCCGCGGACCAGTCGTCGGAGGGTCCGCCGGTCCGGTCCGCGAGCAGTGGGCCGCGCAGTCGCTCCGCCTGCTCCAGCCAGTCCCGGCACGCCGCGCAGCGCGCGACGTGCTTGTCCAGCCGACGGTCCGGCACACCGGCGGGTTCGCCGTCGAGGCGTGCGGACAGAGCGGTACGGAGTTGCGCGCATCTCATGTGACCATCGTCCCGCACCCGCCCCGACGTGCGACCGCCCGGGTGGGAGGCCGCCGTGGATGACGAACAGCTGACCACGCTCGCCCTGGCCGCCCGGGAGGGCCGGCCCGCCGACGTCGAGGCCTTCGTCCGGGCCACCCAGCGGGACGTCTGGCGGTTCGTCGCCCACCTCACCGACGTCCAGTCCGCCGACGACCTGGCCCAGGAGACGTTCCTGCGGGCCCTGCGCAGCCTGCCGGGGTTCGCCGGACGGTCCTCCGCCCGCACCTGGCTGCTGTCGATCGCCCGCCGGACCGTCATCGACCGCTACCGCACCGCCGCCGCCCGGCCCCGCTGCGCCGCGCTGCCGGACTGGCAGGAGGCAGCCGAGCGACAGGGCACCGCGCCCACCGCCGGCTTCGAGGACGGCGTGGCGCTCGGCGACCTCCTGGACCGGGTGCCCGCCCAGCGGCGCGAGGCCTTCGTGCTCACCCAGGTGGTCGGGCTGAGCTACGCGGAGGCCGCCGAGGTGGCCGGCTGCCCGGTCGGCACCGTCCGCTCCCGGGTGGCACGGGCCCGGGAGGAGCTGATAGCCCGTCTGCGGGCGGCCGAGACCGGCGACGCGCCTCCGGGAGCGCCCGCCGAGCTGGCCGCCGCCTGCTGAAGCGGTCGGCACGCCACCGGCACCGACCACGTCGGCCGACCGCCGGCACCGCACCGACGCCAGTACCGCGCCTCCGGAGGGCGGCGCACGGCGGGACTCCTG